>NZ_QTXM01000016.1:0-70109 GCF_003461645.1 Alistipes sp. AF14-19 | reverse complement strand
ATCGTAAAATTGGTCTTGTTAAAGATGCTTTATTTTAATTCAACCAACGGGTAATTTATACATATCCGTATATTTTTAGGATTTGTATTATTGAGATGCTATTATTATTCCCGCTTCCCCCCCCCCTCCCCCATGTTCCGATGCAAGTCCTGCCACAAAATGGACAGGCGGAATTATGACATTGGCAAGGGACGCTATGACACGCAGACTGTAAGATAATGATAAATGTTGCTATCTGCAATATATGGTCAAAAAATGTAAATTGAAAAATGATCTGATTTGTTTGTAATCAGTGCTGAATCAGTATCCGTCAGTCTCGTTTGGTAAATTGGGCAATACGATATTGCAATGCTCGTTTGCTGATGAAAGAGCGGAGCCGGACCCTGAAAAGCAGTATCCCGGAGATATGGGATGACTCTTTGCCGCCTTTGCGATTGATTGTTCCGCTCCTATTTATAGCATGACGGACATCAGATGACGAGGCGCAACGTAAATGCGGATAGACCTGGATTTGCGTTGTTTGCGGCGCGCGTCCCGATCTGTCAGGATTCGGGCGAAAAATCGTCCCGAATCGGGCCTTTTTGCCCTATGTGCATGAAAAAAGCGGCTGCCCTGTTCGGTAACCGCTTGATTCCTCGAGCTGACACCGGGACTTGAACCCGGGACCTCTTCCTTACCAAGGAAGTGCTCTACCACTGAGCTATGTCAGCAACATTTCTCTTTCGAGTGGTGCAAAAGTACATAAGAAAAATGAAAAGACCAAAAATTTGTACACTTTTCATAATTATTTTCTACCTTTACTACCAAATCATAATAAAAACCAGATGAAACGCATCTTAATAGTAGGCGCAGGCGGTCAGATCGGTTCCGAACTGACCGTTTACCTGCGCAGTATCTACGGCGGCTCGAACGTCGTCGCTACCGACATGCGCGAGTGCCGGTCGCTGGCCGGGGACGGTCCTTTCGAGGTGCTCAACGCCCTCGACGCAACGGCCATGGCCTCGGTCGTGGCCCGTCACCGCATCGACACGATCTTCAACCTCGTGGCCCTGCTGTCGGCCGTCGGCGAACGCAATCCCCAGATGGCCTGGAACGTCAACATGGGGGCGCTCAACAATTCGCTCGAAGTGGCCCGGCAGCACCATTGCGCGCTGTTCACCCCCTCGTCGATCGGCGCCTTCGGGCCGTCGTCGCCCAAGGACAAAACCCCGCAGGACACGATCATGCAGCCGACGACGATCTACGGCATCTGCAAGGTCACGGGCGAACTGCTCGGGAACTACTACCACCACAAATACGGCGTCGACACCCGTTCGGTGCGTTTCCCGGGCATCATATCGAGCGTCACGCTGCCCGGCGGCGGTACGACCGACTACGCCGTGGAGATTTATTACGAGGCGATCCGGAGCGGCAAATTCACCTGTCCCGTTCCGTCGGACGTCTACATGGATATGATCTACATGCCCGACGCCCTGCGCGCCTGCGTCGAACTGATGGAGGCCGACCCTGCGAAATTGATCCACCGCAACAGCTTCAACCTCGCGTCGATGAGCTTCACGCCCGAGATCATCTGCGCCGAGATCAAAAAGCGTCTGCCTGCCTTCACGATGGACTACAACGTCGATCCCGTGAAGAAGGAGATCGCCGAGAGCTGGCCCAATTCGCTGGACGACACCTGCGCCCGCGAGGAGTGGGGCTGGCGGCCCGAGTGGGACCTCTCGCGCATGACCGACGACATGCTGGCGCACATCCGCGCGAAGCTGGGTGCGGAATAAGTGAAAAGAGGCGGCGATTTCGGCCGCTTCGGCAACTGAACAGCCTATGAAACGAATTGTCCGGATCGTCGTTGTCTCTGTGCTGTTGCTTGCGGCAATTGTCGCGGGCGGCAGTCTCTACATGCTCTCCTATTCGCTCCGGCCCGATGCGACGATGCGGGCCAAGAACGCTTCGTCGTATGAATATATGTACGGCGAATATCCTTTCCTGCGGCCGTGGGTCGACAGTCTGGAGCGCACCGGGGCCTTGCGCGACACGGTGATTCTCGGTTCGGAAGGCGAACGGCTGCACGCGATCTATGCGGCGGCTCCCCGTCCGACGGACCGGACGGCGGTGATCGTCCACGGCTATACGGACAACGCTGTGCGGATGCTGATGATCGGCTATCTTTACAACCACGACCTGGGCTGCAACATCCTGCTGCCGGACCTTTATTACCACGGGCAGAGCGAAGGCCGTGCCATCCGGATGGGGTGGAAGGACCGCTTCGACGTGCTGCGGTGGATGGACATTGCCAACGACATCTTCGGCGGCGACACACGGATGGTGGTCCACGGGATTTCGATGGGCGCGGCGACGACCATGATGGTCTCGGGCGAGGAGCAGCAGCCCTATGTGAAATGTTTCGTCGAGGATTGCGGCTATACGAGCGTCCGGGACCAGTTTTCGAAAGAGCTTAAAGAGCAGTTCGGGCTTCCGGCCTTTCCGCTGCTCGACGCGGCGAGCTGGCTGTGCGGCCTGAAATACGGCTGGACTTTCGGCGAGGCTTCGTCGCTGGAGCAGGTGAAGAAGAGCCGGCTGCCGATGCTGTTCATCCACGGCGACGCCGACGATTACGTGCCGACGCGGATGGTCTATCCGCTTTACGGGGCCAAGCCCGGCGACAAGGAGCTGTGGGTGGTTCCGGGAGCGTCGCATGCCAATTCGTACCGCGACAACCGGGAGGAGTACACGCGCCGCGTCGGGGAGTTCGTGGGGCGGTATATCGGCGGCCGGCCGGAGTGAATTGAGCCGCCCTCGATGTGGAAGCGTGTGATTTGCAGCAGGCGCAGGCCTTCTGCCGGATTCTGGCGGAGACCGTCGGGAAACTTCCGGCCGAAGTGCGCGGGCGGCTTTACCGCCCGGCCGCCGAGAACTGCGTGAAAGGGACGGTCCTGACGGGAGCCGTTGGACGAACGAAAAAACCGGAGGTCTGAACCTCCGGTTTTTTCGTTTGTCGGAAGGAACGCTCCTTCCGGCGGGAATCTCTTACTCGGCTTTGCCGTCCGAACCGAGAACCTCCTTGATCTTGTGGATGTAGAGCTTCTTCATGTTGTCGCGGGCGGGACCCAGGTACTTGCGGGGGTCGAACTCGGCGGGTTTGGTGGCGAAGACCTCGCGGATGGCGGCGGTCATGGCCAGACGCGAGTCGGAGTCGATGTTGATCTTGCAGACGGCGCTCTTGGCGGCCTGGCGAAGCTCCTCCTCGGGAATGCCCACGGCAGCCTTCAGCGCACCGCCGTACTTGTTGATCGTCTCGACTTCCTCCTGGGGAACCGACGACGAACCGTGCAGCACGATGGGGAAGCCCGGAAGCTCCTTCTCGATGGCGGCCAGTACGTCGAAAGCCAGGGGAGGCGGAACCAGACGGCCCGTCTTGGGATCTACGGTGCACTGCTCGGGGGTGAACTTGTAGGCTCCGTGCGAGGTGCCGATCGAGATGGCCAGCGAATCGACGCCCGTCTTGGTCACGAAGTCAACGACCTCTTCGGGCTTGGTGTAGTGGCTGACTTCGGAAGCTACCTCGTCCTCGACGCCGGCCAGCACGCCCAGTTCGCCTTCGACCGTCACGTCGTGCTGGTGAGCGTACTCCACGACCCGCTTCGTCAGGGCGACGTTCTCGTCGTAGGGGAGCGCCGAGCCGTCGATCATCACCGACGAGAATCCCATGTCCACGCAGCTCTTGCACAGTTCGAACGAATCTCCGTGGTCGAGGTGCAGTACGATCTGGGGTTTGGCCCAGCCCAGTTCCTTGGCGTACTCCACGGCTCCTTCGGCCATGTAGCGCAGCAGGGTCTGGTTGGCGTAGTTGCGCGCACCCTTCGATACCTGGAGGATGACGGGCGACTTGGTCTCGGCGGCAGCCATGACGATAGCCTGGAGCTGCTCCATGTTGTTGAAGTTGAATGCCGGAACGGCGTAACCTCCTTTGATGGCCTTGGCGAACATCTCGCGCGTGTTCACAAGACCCAGATCTTTGTACGATACCATAGTATTTGAAATATTAGTGAATTTGTTGCACTCAAAAAACCGCACAAATTTACTAAAAATTCTAAATAACAGGCCTTTTTTGTGAAAAAAATAACAGACGAACCGGGAAATCGTTGTACAATCCGGATTGTTTTTCGTAAATTTGCAGGGATTTTCGGATGGGCGGGACATGCGACCGCATTTTCCGGCCGCATGCGGCAAGTCCTTCCCGGGAACGGGTTTCGGGCGGGCCGGATTTGCAGGCGCGGCTGAAGGCCGCGAATGGACGGCGGTCCGCGGCGGGCAGACAGGAAGCAACATACAAACATTATAAATACTATGGCAGATTTCATCTATCAGGAGCCGTTCCCCGTGGGGGAAGACAAAACCAAGTACCGTCTTTTGACGAAGGAGTACGTGAAGGTCGTGGAGTGCGACGGACGCAAGATCCTCAAGGTCGATCCCAAGGGCCTCGAACTGCTTTCGAAGGAGGCTTATGCCGACGTGTCGTTCTACCTGCGCGCCGCGCATCTCCAGAAACTGCGCAACATTCTCGAAGACCCCGAAGCCACCGACAACGACAAGTTCGTGGCCTACACGATGCTGCTGAACCAGACCGTCTCGGCCGAAGGCGAACTGCCCACCTGCCAGGACACCGGCACGGCCATCTGCATCGGCCACAAGGGCGAGGATGTCTGGACGGGGGCCGACGACGCCGAGTGCATCGCCCGGGGCGTTTACGAGACCTACAAGGACCGTAACCTGCGCTATTCGCAGGTCGTGCCCTTTACGATGACCGACGAGAAGAACTCGGGCACGAACCTTCCCGCGCAGATCGACATCTACGGCGGCAAGCCCGGCATGGAGTACGAGTTCCTCTTCATCACCAAGGGCGGCGGCTCGGCCAACAAGACTTTCCTCTACCAGCAGACCAAGGCGTTGCTGAACGAGGAGTCGCTCACGAAATTCATCCAGCAGCATATCTTCGACCTCGGCACGTCGGCCTGCCCGCCCTACCACCTGGCCATCTGCATCGGCGGCACGTCGGCCGAGATGTGCCTTTCGACGGTGAAGAAGGCTTCGGCCGGCTACCTCGACGAGCTGCCCACCTCGGGCAACGAGGGCGGCCGCTGCTTCCGCGACCTGGAATGGGAGGAGAAGGTGCTGAAAATCTGCCGCGAGAGCGGCGTCGGCGCCCAGTTCGGCGGCAAGTACCTCGTGCACGACGTGCGGGTGATCCGCGCTCCGCGCCATGCGGCTTCGTGCCCCGTGGCCATCGGCGTGAGCTGCTCGGCCGACCGCAACATCAAGGCCAAGATCACGCCCGAGGGCATCTTCCTCGAAGAGCTGGAGAAGAATCCCGCGCGCTTCCTGCCGACCGAGGCTCCCTCGATGTCCCCGGCCGTGGACATCGACCTCGACGAGGGCATGGACAAGGTGCGTGCGATTCTCACGAAATACCCGATCAAGACGCGCCTGAATCTGCGCGGCACGCTGATCGTCGCCCGCGACATCGCCCACGCCCGCATCAAGCAGATGCTCGACGAGGGCAAGCCGATGCCCGAATACTTCAAGAAGCATCCGGTTTACTACGCCGGTCCGGCCAAGACGCCGCAGGGCATGGCTTCGGGTTCGTTCGGCCCCACGACGGCCGGGCGCATGGACCCCTACGTCGACCTGTTCCAGTCGCAGGGCGGTTCGCTGGTGATGGTGGCCAAGGGCAACCGCTCGCAGCAGGTGACCGACGCCTGCCGCAAACACGGCGGTTTCTACCTCGGTTCGATCGGCGGCCCGGCAGCGATCCTGGCGAAGAACTCCATCAAGTCGGTCGAGGTCGTGGACTTCCCCGAACTGGGCATGGAGGCCGTGCGCAAGATCTATGTCGAGAACTTCCCGGCGTTCATCATCGTCGATGACAAGGGGAACGACTTTTTCGCCGATTTCAAGCATTAAGAACGGTCGTTTATACCATGCACTGTTTCCCGCTCCCGATCGGTGTTGTCGCCGCCTGCGGTGCCGGTTACAGGTTCGACCCCACCCCAAACCCCTCCTTCAGGGAGGGGCTTGGTGGCGCAAGCGGCAAAATTGGCGTTTCGGACGGCAGGTGTAAATTAGTTGCATGAAAAAATACTAACGCGCAAAACTTTGCGTTGTAAAATTGTAAAAAAGACCGTCGTAAGGTATGAAATCCGGCAGATAATCCGGGCGAAATTCCGGTCGCGCCGCGACAAGCCCCTCCCTGTGGCCGTTTGAGAGACGGCTTTCGGAAGAGGGTGCGTGGAGCCGGGTCCGTATCCCGGCGGACCGGGCGCCGCCCCTTGGTTCCGGCTTTTGGCCGTGCGGAGCCGGATCGGCAAACGCCGGTGGCGACAGCGGCCGGCCGGTACGGGGTGCGGCGCGAATTGACAGACATATCGTTTTGTGATGAGAGACTTTGTTGCAAAAATATCCCTGACAGCACTCTTCGTGCTGGCGATCTTCTCGGCATCCGCTGCCGAGAAGGTCACTTTTGAAGCCAACTCGCCGCTGACGGTCGCCGTCGGCGAGGCGTTCCGCGTGGAATTCGCCCTGAACGCCAAACCCGACGGGGATACTTTCAAGGCGCCTTCGTTCGAGGGATTCGACGTGCTGGCGGGACCTGCCATCTCGCAGGGGTCGTCGGTTCAGATCGTCAACGGCTCGATGACCAAGAGCGTCAGCTATACCTACACTTTCGTGCTGCTGCCGCAGGCCGCGGGCAACGTGACCATCGGCGCCGCGGAGGTCAAGGTCGATGGCTCGTCCTACCGGACCCGGCCGCTGCCCATCGAGATCGTGAACGAGGGCGAAGGCTCCCGGGCGCAACAACAGCAGGGCGGTTCGAACCGTGCGGACGATACGCAGGCCGATGCCCAGAGCCGGATCGGCAAGGACGATATTCTGCTCCGGGCCGTCGTGTCGCGCTCGTCGGTCTACAAGAACGAACCCCTGCACGTGGCTTTCAAGCTCTATACGCGGGTTCCTTATGTCAACATCGTTCCCGAGTCGGCTCCGTCGTTCAACGGTTTCTGGTCGCAGGACCTCTCCGATCCCAATTCGGCCCGCGTGGGGCGCGAGACCTATGCCGGGAAGGTGTACGAGACGCGTGTGCTGTACGACTACCTGCTCTATCCGCAGCAGGTCGGCTCGCTCACGATCGACCCCGTGGACATGACCGTCGTGGCGCAGGTCGTGGTGCAGAGCCGCCATGCCGATCCCTTCTTCGGGGGCGGCCGCGAGGTGTTCAACGTTCCGCGCAAGGTGCAGAGCCAGCGGGCCACGGTCCAAGTGAAAGCGCTTCCGGCAGGTGCTCCGGCCAGCTTCAGCGGCGCTGTGGGCAATTTCACGATGGACACCCAGTTCCCTTCGGAACGGATCGCGGCCAATTCGGGCGCGACGGTCACGGTGAAGATTTCCGGCACGGGCAACCTCACCTTCGTACAGGCCCCGAAACTGCCGCTGCCGACCTCCTTCGAGCAGTATAACGTCAAGACCACCGAGTCGATCAACACGTCGGCCTCGGGCATCTCCGGCTACCGCCAGTTCGAATATCCCTTCATCGCACGGGCCGAGGGCGCTTACGACATCGAACCCATCGAGTTCACCTACTTCGACCCCCAGCGGGTGCAGTACGTGACGCTGAAATCGAAGCCGCTGACGCTCGAAATCACGCCCGATGCCCGCGGCGGAGGCGATGCGGTGGTGATGCAGGGGCGCGGCATGTCGAAGGAGGAGGTGAAGATGCTGGGCCAGGACATCCGCTTCATCAAGCTGGGCGGGGCGCAGCTGCGCTCCGAGCGCGTGCCGTTCATCTTCAGCGCCGCCTACTGGATTCTTCTGTTAGGTGTGCTGGCGCTTTTCACGATGATCTACGTGGCGCTGCGCAAGCAGATCCGCGAATCGCAGAACGTCGCCCTCGTGCGGGGCAAGCGGGCCAACAAGGTCGCCGTGCAGCGGTTCCGCGCCGCGAAGCGGTATATGGAGGAGCAGAACCGGCATGCCTTCTACGAGGAGATGCTCCGCGCGCTGTGGGGGTACATGAGCGACAAGTTCAACATCCCGGTGGCCAACCTCACCAAGGAGAATGTCCGCGAGGAGCTGCACAAACGGGGCGTTTCGTCCGAGGACTCGCAGCGTTTCACGGACATCATCACCCGGTGCGACGAGGCGCAGTATTCGCCCGTCGAGTCGGCCCGCATGGGCGACGTTTATTCCGAGGGCGTGAACCTGATTTCGCGCATCGAGTCGGTGATAAAACGATAGTTGTTATGAAGCGATTGACCCTATTTCTGATCCTGTCATTCGGCGTTCCGTGCGCATGGGCGCAGGAGGGTATCGACAGCACGAAATTAGCCCAAATATCAGAGGCTAAAACCTTGGTAAAAACTGCGGTGCAGGCTGTCGCGGAAGGCGTTGTCGAAGGACTTGCTGGTGTTTTTGATGAGCCCGACGCTGTGGAGGCTTCGCCCGAACAGCTGTGGGACCGGGCCAATACGGCCTATGTCAACGGGGATTACCACGCTGCGGCGGAGATTTACGAAGGGATTCTCGCGCAGGGACTCTCCTCCGTGAAACTCTATTACAACCTGGCCAACGCCTACTTCAAGGAGGGGCAGCTGGGCAAATCCATCCTCTTTTACCGCCGGGCCTTGCGGCTGGCTCCCGGCAACGACGACATCCGCTATAATTTGAGCGTCGCCGAGGCCCGCACGAAGGACAACATCGAGCAGATACCCGAATTTTTCTTCACCGAATGGATGCGCGGCGTGCGCCGTCTGATGAGCTGCACGGCGTGGAGCGTCTTCTCGCTCGCGGCGTTGGTCTGCGCCCTGGCGCTGTTCCTCGCCTACCTGTTGGCACAGCGTTTGCCGTTGCGCAAGGCGGGGTTCTACGGAACCCTCGTCGCCGCGGCGGTCTTCATGCTCACGAGCTGGTTCGCCATGGGCGAGCGGCGCGAGATGCTCGACGACACGCAGGCCGTCGTGATGTCGCTCTCGACGGCCGTGAAGAGTTCGCCCGACAAGTCGGCGACCGACCTCTTCGTGCTGCACGAGGGGACGCTCGTCGAGATCACCGACCGCCTCGACAACTGGTGCGAGATCACCATTGCCGACGGCAAGAAGGGGTGGCTCGAATGTAAAACCGTCGAAACGATTTAAATGTCGAAACTTTTACAGGACGTCGTCGGCGAACTTTCGAAGCTTCCGGGCGTGGGACGCCGCACGGCGTTGCGCCTGGCCATCCACATCCTGCGCATGGAGCGGGATTCGGTGGCCGAGATGACGGAGAGCATCGACCGGTTCCGCAACGAGATCCGCTACTGTTCGCAGTGCAACAACCTCTCCGACGAGGAGGTGTGTCCGATCTGCGCCGACCGGGAACGGGACCATGCGACGATCTGCGTCGTGGAGCAGGTGGCCGATGTGCTGTCGGTCGAGAACACGCGCCAGTACCGGGGGATGTACCACGTGCTGGGCGGCGTCATCTCGCCCATGCAGGGCATCTCGCCCTCGGACCTGAAGATCGACCTGCTGTGCGAACGGATCGCCCGCGGCGGGGTGAAGGAGGTGATCCTCGCCATCTCGACTTCGGTCGAAGGGGAGACGACGCTTTTCTACCTGATGAACCGCCTGCGGCAGTTCCCGGGGCTGAAAGTTACGTCGATCGCGCGCGGTATCGGTTTCGGCGACGAACTGGAGTATGTCGACGAACTGACGATCACCCACGCGCTGATGAACCGCCGGGAGATCGAGTAGCCGGCCCGCTCGGGAGGCGGGTTTTAGGGGACGAATTTGTGGTTTCAATAAAATAACAACACTATGGACTTTGTAACGAACGAGAAACTCACCATCGTGGGTGCGGCCGGCATGATCGGCTCGAACATGGCGCAGACGGCGCTGATGATGCGCCTGACGCCGAACATTTGCCTCTACGATCCGTATGGATCGGCGCTGGAGGGCGTGGCCGAGGAGCTTTATCACTGCGCCTTCGAGGGGGCGAACATCACGTGGACGACCGACATCCGCGAGGCGCTGACCGATGCGGCTTACGTCGTGTCGTCGGGCGGCGCGGCCCGCAAGGCGGGCATGACGCGCGAGGATCTGCTGAAAGGCAACGCCCAGATCGCCGAACAGTTCGGCAAGGACATCAAGTCCTATTGTCCGGACGTGAAGCACGTCGTGGTGGTCTTCAATCCGGCCGACATCACGGGACTGATCACGCTGATCTATGCGGGGCTGAAGCCTTCGCAGGTTTCGACCCTCGCGGCGCTGGACTCCACGCGCCTGCGTTCGGAACTGGCCAAATATTTCAAAATCTCGCCCGACGAAATCCGCAACTGCCGCACCTACGGCGGCCACGGCGAGCAGATGGCGGTCTTCGCCTCGACGACGCTCGTCGCCGGACGGCCCCTTTCGGAGCTGATCGGCAAAGAAATGCCCGAGGGCGACTGGGCCGACCTGCAACAGCGGGTGATTCAGGGCGGCAAGCACATCATCGACCTGCGCGGCCGTTCGTCGTTCCAGAGTCCGGCCTATATCTCGATCTCGATGATCGCGGCGGCGATGGGCGGCAAGCCGTTCACCTATCCCGCCGGCGTATTCGTCCACAACGACGAGTTCAAGCACATCCTCATGGCGATGGAGACCGTCATCACGAAGGAGGGCGTGTCGTATAAGAACGTGCAGGGCACGGCCGGGGAGCGCCAAAAACTGACGGAGAGTTACGAACACCTCTGCAAACTGCGCGACGAGGTGATCGCGATGGGCATTCTGCCTCCCGTCGGCGAGTGGGGCCGCCTGAATCCGCACCTGAAATAGCGGGCAATGCAAAACTGAAAAGGACCGGATGCATCCGGCCCTTTTTTAATTGGACGAGCGGAAGTCCACGGGAATTGTGATTTCCACGGGGACCTTTCGTCCGTACAGCTCTCCCGGCTTCCAGTGCGGGGAGCTTTCAAGCGCCCGGACCGCTTCGGCGGATAACTTGCTGTCGGGCGATTGCAGGACACGAATGCCGGTCAGCCGCCCCGTCGTGCCGATCACGAACGAAACCACCACGCGGGGTGGAAAGGGTGGGCAGCCGATGACGATCCGGACATTCCGGACCTGTTCGTTCACCCACTCGCGGAATGTTCGGATGTCGCCTTCCCGGAACAGGGGCGGCGTGTCGCAATGTATGAGAACGAGCGAATCGCGAAATACGACGATCCGGGCCGCCGGCTGTTTTTCCGCCGGCTGTGCCGCTGCCGAATCTGCCGCCACCGGCTGCTTTGCCGCGGTAGGTTTTTGTCCGAAAGCCGCCGCCGGGGCGGTGAGCAGGACGCAGGCGCCGATCAGACCCCGGAACGTCATGGCCTGGCCTGGAACACGGCGCGCAGTTCGCCGTCGCTCAACAGCAGCAGCATCGGGCCGTCCATGTCGTAATGGGTCACCGATTCGAGCATTTTGGTGAAGGCTTCCTCCTCGTCCATGCCCGGGCAGGCCATCATCGTCGCGGCCAGAGGCCCGATCTTCAGCGTGCGTTTCCCATCGGTCTTGTAGGCGCCCGTCAGGCGGTTGCAGGCCCCGACGCCCGTCAGGCGGTTGCCTTCGGCGAGCAGCGTGACGGTGAATTTGCCCTCCTCGGGTTTGACCGCCTTGCCGCCGAGCTGGATCAGCTGCCACTCGGTGCCCGCCAGCGGGCGGCGGGTCTTTTTCTGGTAGGAGCGGCAGTTGCAGCATCCGGCCATAAAGGCCGCAGCGACAGCGACTATCGCAATTTTCAGTAAAATCTTCATCGTTTTTCCATTTGGATCATATGGCAAATATAGGGAATTAATTATACCTTTGTACAACTTCCGGACCCGATATTTCCGCCGCAGGCGGATATAAGTCCCCGCTTCGGCGTGGATTCAAGGGAGGGTCGGGCCTGTACATGCGGCCAGAGGCTGCGAGTACGGCGGTTGAAAGCACGAAGGCTTAAATAATTTCAAGATAATTTTTTATGAAAACCATCATCGCTTCTCCCCATGCGCCCAAGGCCGTGGGTCCCTATTCGCAGGCCGTCGAGGCCGGCGGCGCGCTCTATGTTTCGGGACAGCTCCCGATCGACGCCGCGTCCGGAAAGATGGACGAAGGCATCGAGGCCCAGACGCGCCGGTCGCTCACGAACCTCGGCCATATTCTGCGCGAAGCCGGATACGATTATTCCGACGTGGTGAAAACCACGGTCCTGTTGCAGTCGATCGGCGATTTCGCCGCCATGAATGCCGTCTATGCGGAGTTCTTCACCTCGGAGATGCCGGCGCGCATGTGCTACCAGGTCGCGGCGCTGCCGATGGGCGCGCTGGTCGAAATCGACGCCGTGGCGGTGAAATAATCCCGCCTTCGGACCGAAGGCGCGCTCCGGGTATCTGGGGCGTGCCTTTTGCTCTTTTGTAGATATTTTGTGAATAAGTTTGGCTCTTCATGCTGGCTTTTTATCCGGAAAAGCCGCAATTTTGTAGAACCGGGTTTTGCCCGCCGTGACGCCTGAAATCTGAAAATATAGAAATAATAGTCTGAAAATAGTTATGTCAAAAGCCACCAAAGCCGACACGCCGCAGAAGGTCAATTACAACGATGCGGTTGCCGAGTCGAAGAAGTATTTCGACGGGGACGACCTCGCCGCCACGGTGTGGGTCAGCAAGTACGCCCTCAAGGACTCTTTCGGAAACATCTACGAGAAATCGCCGCGCGAGATGCACGAGCGCATCGCTTCCGAAATCGAACGCATCGAGCAAAAATACCCGAACCCGCTCCCGAAGGAGGAGGTTTTCGCGTTGCTCGACCATTTCCGTTACGTCATTCCGCAGGGCGGCCCGATGACCGGCATCGGCAACAATTTCCAGGTGGCGTCGCTGTCGAACTGCTTCGTCATCGGCCATAAGAACCCCGCCGACTCCTACGGCGGCATCTTCCGCATGGACGAGGAGCAGGTCCAGCTGATGAAACGCCGCGGCGGCGTGGGCCACGACCTTTCGCACATCCGCCCCACGGGCAGCCCGGTGCTCAACTCGGCACTCACGTCGACGGGCATCGTGCCCTTCATGGAGCGTTACTCGAACTCGACGCGCGAGGTGGCGCAGGACGGGCGGCGCGGCGCGCTGATGCTGTCGCTGTCGATCAAGCACCCCGACGCCGAGCGGTTCATCGACGCCAAGGTCGACACGGGCAAGGTGACGGGTGCCAACGTCTCGATCAAGATCGACGACGATTTCATGCGTGCGGCCCTCGCCGGGAAGAAATACCACCAGCAGTTCCCGATCAAGTCGGACAACCCCAAATACGAGCAGGACATCGACGCCCGGAAACTCTGGGAGAAGATCATCCACAACGCGTGGAAGTCTGCCGAACCGGGCGTGCTGTTCTGGGATACGATCATCCGCGAAAGCATTCCCGACTGCTATGCCGACGAGGGTTTCGTGACGGTTTCGACCAACCCCTGCGGCGAGATCCCGCTCTGCCCCTACGATTCGTGCCGCCTGCTGGCGATGAACCTGTTGAGCTATGTGGACAACCCGTTCAAGGCCGATGCGAAGTTCAATTTCGACAAGTTCAGGGACCACGTATACAAGGCGATGCACATGATGGACGACATCATCGACCTCGAACTGGAAAAGGTCGAACAGATCATCGGGAAGATCGCCGCCGACCCCGAAGACCTGGATGTGCGCCGCGTGGAGCTGGAGCTTTGGAAGAAGATCCGCGAAATGGCGCGGAAGGGCCGCCGTACGGGTCTGGGCATCACGGCCGAGGGCGACATGCTCGCCGCGCTGGGTCTGCGCTACGGCACGCAGGAGGCGATCGACTTCGCCGTCGAGGTGCAGAAGTGCCTCGCTCTGGCGGCTTACGGCGCTTCGGTGAAGATGGCCGCCGAGCGCGGCGCCTTCCCGGTTTACGACGCCGCGAAGGAGGTGAACAACCCGATGATCGCCCGTATCCGCGAGGCCGATCCGGCGCTCTACGAGGAGATGACGAAGGTGGGCCGCCGCAATATCGCCATGCTGACCATCGCGCCCACGGGAACCACGTCGCTCATGTCGCAGACCACTTCGGGCATCGAGCCGGTGTTCCGCACCGTCTACAAGCGCCGCCGCAAGATCAATCCTTCGGACGTGGACACCCACGTCGATTACGAGGACGAAACGGGCGAAAAGTTCCAGGAGTACAACGTTTACCATCATAATTTCGTCAAATGGCTGGAAGCCAGCGGATACGACACGTCGAAGCTGGCGACGATCTCCGACGCCGAACTGAACGAGTGGGTCGCCGCGTCGCCCTACCACGGCGCCACGGCCAACGACATCGACTGGGTGGCCAAGGTCAAGATGCAGGGCGCCATCCAGAAATGGGTGGACCATTCGATCTCGGTGACGGTGAACCTGCCGAACAACGTCTCGGAGGCGTTGGTGGCCGATGTTTACCGCACGGCTTGGGAGTGCGGCTGCAAGGGCGTCACGGTCTACCGCGACGGCTGCCGCGACGGCGTGCTGCTGGAGAAGAACTCCAAGAGCCGGAAGAAGTGCGAGGAGCATCCCGGCGAGGTGCAGAAGCGTCCCAAGTCGATTCCTGCCGACATCGTGCGGTTCAAGAACGGCACGGAGGACTGGATCGCCTTCGTGGGCTTGCAGGGCGGGCGTCCCTACGAGGTCTTCACGGGTAAGATCGAGGAGGACGCCATGTTCATTCCCCCGAAGATCAAGAAGGGCTTCATCATCAAGGTCCGCGAGGCGGACGGTACGAAACGCTATGATTTCCAGTACACCGACCGTTACGGTTATACGAACACCATCGGCGGCATTTCGCGTCTGTTCAACGAAGAGTTCTGGAACTACGCCAAGCTCATTTCGGGCGTGCTGCGTCACGGCATGCCGATCGAGAAGACCGTGTCGCTGATCGAGTCCCTGCATCTGGACAGCGAGTCGATCAACACGTGGAAGACCGGCGTGTGCCGTGCATTGAAACAGTATATCGTCGACGGCACGAAATCCAAGGGTAAATGCCCGAGCTGCGGACAGGAGAATATGGCCTATCAGAACGGCTGTCTGACCTGCATGTCGTGCGGCTATTCCAAGTGCGGCTGATGTTTGTTTCCACCTGATTTGTGTTCTAAAAAGCCCCAATGCCCAGGCATTTGGGGCTTTTTACATTTTGAAGCCCTCTTTTTTTCTGTTTTTTTGACCGGATTTGAATGGTTTTTGTGAAAAAATTGTGTACTTTTACGACAAGTATGTAAGACGTATTAAAGATGAATATTATGAGAAAGATTTTCTTGACTTTTTTGCTCGTGGCTTTCGCCTCTGCCGCATTTGCCGAAGGAACGCCGAAGAAGCCGAGCGTTGCCGGATTCGTGTCGAACGGATTCTGGGATAATTGGGAGATTTCGGCCGGTTTCGGAACCGGCACAGCCTTCTCCAACGGCGGTAACTCCGGCTCTTGGGGCGACCGTTTCGGTTTCGAGGGCAACCTGTCGGTGACGAAGTGGGTGCATCCGGTCTTCGGTATGCGCGCTCAATTGCAGGGCGGATGGTTCAACAATTTCGATTCCCAGATCGGCAAGATGACGTGGCCGTACATGTTCGGACACATGGATTTCATGGTTAACGCCTCGAACTGGATCGGCGGTTACCGTGCCGACCGTGTGTGGTATGCCGTGCCGTTCGCCGGTTTCGGTTACATGGCTTCGAACTTCACGGACCGTAGCCAGCGTGAGAATGCATCCGGTTCGCGTCAGGACTTCGCCTTCACGGCGGGTCTGCTCAGCAAGTTCCGCCTGTCGCCCGCATTCGATTTCAATATCGAACTCAAGGGGTTGCTCGCCAAGTCGGATATTTGCCCTGCGGAGATGAACGGTTCTTATCTGGCCGGACTTTCCGCTACGGCTGGTATCACCTACCGCTTCAACCAGCGTGGCTGGGAGCGCGGCGTTCCGGGCTATACGGCCGATGACATCCGTGCTTTCCAGAATGCAGTGGCTGCGGGCAATTCCGCCCTCGAAGCCGCCCGGTCGGAGAATGCGGATCTGGCCAACAGACTGAAGGCTGCCGAGGCCGAGGCCGACGCCGCTAAAGCCGCTGCCGCCGCTGCTGCTGCCAAAGCCGCCGCCGAGGCCGCTGCCGCACAGAAGGTGAACACCCTCAGCCCGACTTCGATCATTTTCTACGATTACAGCATGTCGAAGCTGACGCCGAAGGAGAAGACCCGCCTCGAACTGATGGCCGACCTGATCAAGAGCGGTCCGAAAGACCGGGTCTACAAGATCGAGGGCCACGCCGACCAGCAGACGGGTACGGCGGCAGGCAACAAGCGCGTTGCCGAGAACCGCGCCAAGAGCGTTTACGACTTCCTCGTAAAATGCGGCGTGAACCCCAAACAGCTGACCTACGAAGGCAAGGGCAACGCAGCCAATGTTTACGAGAACAACCAGAAGGCCAACCGCGCCGTGATCATCAAATAAGGCCGGGCCGTATTGGGGAGGGCGAATGGAACCTTCCCGCCATAGAGAAAAAGATGCTCCGTTTGCGGGAGCATCTTTTTTCATATATATATTATATAAGGTATGCTTTTTTGCCGAACCCGGACTTACCGGATGATGACGGCGTTGACGAGCCGTACGCCCGAACGGCGGTTTATCTCCTCCTTGAGCGCCTCGCGCTGGTAGAAAAGTTCCGAGCGCAGGACGCTCGACTGTATGCGTACGTACAGGATGTGCTTTTCGAGCCGCAATTCGGTGGTGACATCCGCGGCGCGGTCGCCGACAATCTCGCGCCATGTGTCCGGCAGTTTGCCTTCGGCGACTTTCTCGGCGATGTAGGGGCGTTTGAAAAACTCCTCCAGCAGGTCGCCCATCAGCATGGTTTTGGTTCGTCTCATGGCTGTTCGTCGGTTGATTCGGGTTGTACGGATCGCTCTTTTTCCGCGCCTTTCGCGGAATCTTCCGTTGCATTTTCCGAGGCGTTCTCCGGGGTGTTTGCGGCGTTTTCAGCTGCATTCCCGGCCGGGCCTTCCGCCGGATCTTCCGCCGCGGCCCGCTCCTGCGTCACGGCGCCTTCGGCGACTGAAAAGAGCGTGTAGTCGCCGCCCGCCTTGTCGAGAATCCGTTTCAGGCGTGTCGGGTTGCAGTCGGTGATCAGGATTTGCCCGAAGGTGTCGTCCGAGACCAGCCGGATCAACTGTTCGACCCGCCCGGCGTCGAGCTTGTCGAACAGGTCGTCCAGCAGCAGGATCGGGCGTTCGCCCTTCGTCTGGGCGACGACGGCGTACTGCGCCAGTTTGAGGGCGATCAGGAAGGATTTCTGCTGTCCCTGCGATCCGTATTTGCGCAGGGGATAACCTCCGATTTTCAGCACCAGGTCGTCGCGGTGAATGCCTGCCGTCGTGAATTCGTTGACGATGTCCTTCTGCCGCGCATCGAGCAGTATCTCCTCGAACGGACGGTCGTTCAGCTCCGATTTGTAGTGCAGTTCGACCTGCTCCCGGTCGCCCGAGAGGATGCTGTAATAGGCCGCGGTCACGGGTTGCAGCCGCTCGGCGAACTCCTGCCGCCGGGCGTGGATGGCCTTGCCGTGTTCGCACAGCTGCATGTCGTAGATTTGGAGCATGGTTTCGTCGGGCCGGGTTTTCAGCAGGCGGTTGCGTTCGGCCAGCACGGCGTTGTAGCGCATCACCGAACCGAGATAGGCGCGGTCCAGCTGTGAAATGAAGGCGTTGAGATAGCGTCGGCGCTCGTCGGCGGCGTCCGAGATCAGCGCGCTGTCGGCCGGCGACACGATCACCGCGGGAATCAGTCCCACGTGGTCCGAAAGCCGTTCGTACTCCTTGCCGTTGCGCTTGAGCACCTTGCCGCCCTTGCGCGAGAAGCTGCACACGATGGTTTCCCGCTTGCCGGCATCGCTCGCATAGGTCCCTTCGACGAGGAAGAAGTCGGCGCCGTGGCGGATGCTCTGCCCGTCGGTCATCGGCAGCGACGACTTGCACATCGAGAGGTAGTAAACGGCGTCCACGACGTTGGTTTTGCCCGCGCCGTTGTCGCCCACCAGGCAGTTGATGCCGGGGCACAGCGCGAGTTCCTCCTGGGAGATGTTTTTGAAATTCAGCAGCGCTATTTTCTTCAGATGCATAGGACAAAAATACAAAAAATCCGGACACGACATTGCACATTGTGAATAGTTTTGTATCTTTGCAAACTATCGTACGAATTATAAACTAATAACACAATAAGCAATATGGCAAAGCAGAACGTCGCCGAGCAGGAAACCCTCGGCGAAGCAATGAACAAAACGGAGTTGTTTTTCGAGAGGAACGGCCGGACGATGTCCTACGTTTTCCTCGGTCTGCTCGTCCTCGCAGCCCTCGTTTTCGGCTACCGCTCGCTGATCCTCCAGCCCCGCGCCACGAAGGCCGCCGAGATGATCGCCGAGGCGCAGAACCGTTTCGAAGGCGAGAACCCCGATTTCGAGACGGCGCTGCTGGGCGACGACAACGCGGCCGGTTTCCTCGACGTGATCGAGAAGTATGGCTCGACGCCTTCGGGCAACCTCGCCAAGCATTATGCGGGCATCTGCTACCTGCGTACGGGCGATCTGGAGAACGCCGCCAAATACCTGGCGAAGTTCTCGCAGCTGAAAGGTATCCCCGGGGAGCTGATCAACGCACAGAACTACGGTTTGCAGGGCGATATCGCCGTTGAGCAGCAGGACTACGCCAGGGCGGTGAAGTTCTACGAGAAGGCCGTGAAGGCCGCCGACAACAACCTGACGGCCCCGATGTACCTGCGCAAGGCAGGTCTTGCGGAGCAGGCGCAGGGCAATGAGCAGAAAGCCGCGGCTTTCTATGAAGAGATTTTGACTTCGTATCCCGCCTCGATGGAGGCCCGCGATGCGGAAAAGCTGCTCGGCAGCATCAAATAGCGAAAGACGATGGCGACCAAGAATCACAACCTTTCCAAATTCGACTCACCCCTGCCTTCGGCCGCTGACATGCGGTTCGGTATCGTCGTGGCCGAGTGGAACCGCGAGGTCACCGAGGCCCTGTTGGAGGGAGCCGTGCGCACGCTGCGTGCCGCCGGGTGCCCCGATATGAATATCCAGGTCAAATATGTCCCGGGCACGTTCGAGCTTTCGCTCGGCGCGCAGTTCTTCGCGGAGTATACCGACGTGGACGCCGTCATCGCTCTCGGATGCGTTATCCAGGGCGACACGCGCCACTTCGATTTCATCTGTCAGGGCGTGACGCAGGGCATTACGCAGCTGCAAATCCAGTGGAACATGCCCATCGCTTTCGGCGTGCTGACGGTGGGCGACATGCAGCAGGCCCTCGACCGCTGCGGCGGCCGTCACGGCAACAAGGGCGACGAGGCTGCGGCCACGGCCATCAACATGGTGAAGTTGCAGATCGACATGGAGGCGGCTTCGCCCGACCATGAACCCGACCGGCGCAATATCAACTGATTGCCGCTTTCTGGCGGCGATCTTTCGCACATCCTTTAAACGAGGCGGATGGACAGTACCGAAGTACATTCCATCCGCCTCGTTCTTTTGCTGTCCGGCGTTCGTTCGTCTGATCCGTTCCCGCCGTTCGCCCGGACTTGTTCAGCTGTCGCCGCTTCGGCCGGTCATTGGGCCTTTTCGAGCGTGATGCGCTCCGAATAGCGGCGTCCGAAACGGTCCGTGGCGACTACCTCGATCGTCTGTGCCGAAGCCGAAGGACGCGCTTTGAAATAGAAGTCCGAGATGCGGGGATGCTGCGATTTGGCGAGTTTCCGCCCGGCGTTTTTCAGAGAGTCGAGATGCGCCGCATAGTCGGGGTCGACGATCTGGATGCGCTGCATTGCGCCGCGGTAGCGGCCGTCCTCGTACCAGACGACGGTCCAGCAGGGGTCCCAGTTCCAGATTTTGGCCACGACGCTTCCGGGAAACGCTTCCACCTGCCCGGGCTGCCATACCCGCAGTTGCCGTACGGCCGGAGACCCGAGGCTCCGGTACTCCCACGAGAACTCTCCGCCGCACTCGCGGAAGAGCTGGTAGCCTTTGGGCGTGCCGTCCTTGTTGATCGGGTCGTACCACAGATTTCCGCAGATCTGTGCCACGTTGTGCTCCACGACTCCTTCGCGGATGTCGTAGTTCGAGTTGACGTGCGTGTGTCCCGTGATGAAATGCAGTTCGTGGCCGGCAAAGGCGTCCATCAGCCTGGCGGCCGACTCCATGACCTGATTGCCTTTCCAGGCCTTCATGGCCGGGGCGTGCATGGCCACGCAGACGCGCGACCCGGCGGGCAGCCGCCGGGCGTATTCCGCGGCCCAGGCCAGTTGCAGCGAGTCGATCTGCTCGTCGTATTTCTTCGCTCCGTGGTAGACGATGTCGTCGAGGACGATGTAGTGGGTCCGTCCCATGTCGAAGGCGTAGTAGGTGGGGCCGAAATGGTTCCGGTAGTTCTCCGTGGCCTCCCGGTCGGTGTATTTGTTCCGGTCGTGGTCGTGGTTGCCGATCACGCCGTAGACCGGTATTCCGAGCGATGCGAACTGCTCGCGGACGCCGGCGAACAGCTCCGGAGAGTCCCAGACGATGTCGCCGAGCAGCAGCGCCGCCTGTGCCGTGCCCCGTTGCTTCCCGAGGGCGGTCGCGCGTTGCAGTTCGGGGATGATCTCGGTTCGGAGCCGGTCGAAATGCGCCGCGGTTTTGGGCTGCGGGTCGCCGATCGCCAGCAATTCGTAAACCTCGCCCGTGGCCGGCCACGGACGCAGCTCGAAATCGTAACGCTTCGTGGAAGCGGCGTAGGGCCGGAAGAATTGCGGGATGTCCTGCTCCATGGGGGCCAGGTAGCCGGAAGGGGTTACGATGCTGATGAACAGCGCGTCGTCGTCGGCGTCGAGGGTGAAAGTTCCGTCGGCGCCGCTTTCGGTGAAGGAGTGGCCGTCCGTGACGGTGACGCCGGAGACCGGCGTCCCGGCGCATTTGACCGTGCCCCGGATCGGGCGGGCCGTAACGGCTGCGCCGAGGCAGCAGACGAGCAGCAGGACAATGAATCGTTTCATGGTTTCGGTAGGTTTTGGGTTTCGTTCTGATCGGTGCGGGCCGCTAAAAGAGGCCCAGGTTATCCAGGAAGATCAGCAGCAGCACTGCCGGGCAGACGTAGCGCACGAGGAAGATGAACACCCCGTAGATACGGAATTTCAGCGTGCCGTTGTTGCTGATTTCGGCCTTGAGTATTTTCCGGTCGAGGCGCCAGCCGACGAATATGCAGGTGAAAAATCCGCCGGCGGGGAGCAGGATGTTGGCCGTAAGGTAGTCGAGCGAGTCGAAAATCGTGAGTCCGAAGATGTTCCATCCCTTCAGAACGCCCAGCGACAGCGATGCCACGGCGGCCAGCGCCATGCAGGCTCCGGTCGTGGACCATGCGGCGGCCCGCCGGCTCATGTGCCACTCCTCGTGCATGTAGGCCGTGATGACTTCGTGCAGGGAGATGGTCGAGGTGAGCGCCGCAACGACCAGCAGCAGAAAGAATACCGACGACCAGACCATGCTCAGCGGCATCGAGTTGAAGATGCCCGGCAGGGTGATGAATACGAGCGACGGTCCCGACGAGGGTTCGATGCCCACGCTGAACACCGCCGGGAAGATCACCACGCCGGCCAGCACGGCTACCAGTGTGTCGAGGATCGTGACGTTGAGCGCCGTGTGGCGCAGGTTGGTGTCGGGTTTGAAGTAGGAGGCGTAGGTGACCATCGTGCCGATGCCGATCGAGAGCGAGAAGAAGGCCTGCCCCAGCGCCACGAGCACCGTCGAGGGCGTCACCTTCGAGAAGTCGGGCCGGAACAGGAACCGAAGCCCTTCCTCGCCGCCGGGCATCAGCAGCGAGTGGATCGACAGTGCGATCAGGATGACGAACAGCAGGGGCATCAGCACCTTTGCCGAGCGTTCGATGCCTTTCTGCACGCCCGTCGCGATGACGAAGTGCGTGGCCAGCACGAACAGCGCGGTGTAGAGCACGGGCCGCCACGGGTTCTGGATGAAATTCTCGAAAACGCTCTTGTATTCGTCGGCGGTGGTGTACCGGGCGAGGCTTCCCGTCACGGAGTGAACCATGTATTCGGCGGTCCATCCCGACACCACGAAGTAGAAGCCCAGGATCAGGAATGCCGCCACGACGCCGTTGTAGCCCAGGAAACTCCACTTGGGGTCGAGCGCCCGGTAGGCTCCCACGGCATTGCGGTGCGAGGCGCGTCCGACCGAGAATTCGGCCACCATGATGGGCAGTCCCAGCAGCAGGACGCAGAGAATGTAAATTACCAGAAAAGCTCCGCCGCCGTTGTCTCCGGCGACATAGGGGAACCGCCAGATATTTCCCAGCCCCACGGAACTTCCGGCCGCGACGAGCACGGCGCTCAATTTGCCGCCCAGCGTTGCGCGGCCGTGTGAATGATGCATATATCGGTTCTATTTGAAAAACTGCGCGCACGCAGCCGCGTGCGCGCAGTTTTCTATTTCTCCAGTACGACGCTCACCTTCTCCAGTTTGCCGCCGAGCGGGGGCGCCAGTTTCGAGACGGTGCATTTTACGTGCCGGACCTGCCGGAACGAGGCGTAGACCGCCTCGATGATGTTCATCGCCACGCGCTCGATCGTGCGCTGGGTAATGCGCATCTGGAGCGAGACGACTTCGTAGACCGTGAGGTAGTTGACCGTCTGTTCGACGCTGTCCTCGGCGGCCGCGTCGCCCAGGCAGGCCGTGATCTCCAGGTCGACCGTGAAGCGGTTGCCGACCTTCCGTTCGAGTTCGTAGCAGCCGTGCAGCGCCCGGAACTCCATGCGCTGGAGAACGATCCGGTATTCCATCCTATTCGGCGATCACGAGGTAGTAGTTCTTCTTGCCGCGCTGCACGAGCAGGTATTTGCCCGCGATCAGGTCCGCGTCGGTCACCGGGCGCATCGCGTCGGCCAGCTTCTCCTTGTTGAGCGACACGCCGCCGCCCTGCACCAGTTTGCGGCACTCGCCTTTCGAGGCGAAGATGTCGCTTTTCTCGGCGCAGAGGTCCACGAACGGGATGCCGGCCGCGAGTTCCGTGCGGGCCACGCGGTACTGGGGCACGCCTTCGAACACTTGCAGCAAGGTCTGCTCGTCGAGACGGTGCAGAGCCTCCGACGTGGCGCCGCCGAAGAGGATGGCCGAGGCCTCGACGGCCTTTTCGTACTCTTCGCGCGAGTGGATCATGCAGGTGATCTCCTCGGCCAGCCGTTTCTGCAATACGCGCAGGTGGGGAGCCGCGTCGTGCTCGGCGATGAGTGCGTCGATGGTCTCACGGTCGAGCAGCGTGAAGATCTTGATGTAGCGTTTGGCGTCCTCGTCGCTGACGTTGAGCCAGAACTGGTAGAACTTGTAGGGCGATGTGTAGCGCGGGTCGAGCCATACGTTGCCGCTCTCGGTCTTGCCGAATTTCGTGCCGTCGGCCTTGGTGATCAGCGGGCAGGTGATGCCGAAGGCCTCGGCCTCTGCGCCCAGCTTGCGGCGGATCAGCTCCGTGCCGGTGGTGATGTTGCCCCACTGGTCGGCGCCGCCCAGCTGGATTTTGCAGTTCATCGTCTCGTAGAGGTGCAGGAAGTCGTAGCCTTGAACCAGCTGGTAGGTGAATTCGGTGAACGACATGCCGTCGCCCTCGCCGTTGAAGCGTTTCTTCACGGAGTCTTTGGCCATCATGTAGTTGACGGTGATGCACTTGCCGATGTCGCGGATGAAATCGAGGAACGTGAATTCCTTCATCCAGTCGTAGTTGTTGACCAGCGCGGCGGCGTTCGGGGCGTCGGAGTCGAAGTCGAGCAGTTTGGCCAGCTGGCGTTTGATCGCCTCCTGATTGTGACGCAGGGTCTTTTCGTCGAGCAGGTTGCGCTCCTGCGATTTGCCCGAGGGGTCGCCGATCATGCCCGTCGCACCGCCCACGAGGGCCAGCGGACGGTGGCCGCACATCTGGAAGTGCTTGAGGATCATCACGCCCACCAGGTGGCCGATATGCAGCGAGTCGGCCGTGGGGTCGATGCCCAGGTAAGCCGTCGTCTGTTCTTTTTCGAGTTGTTCCTTTGCTCCGGGCATGATCGTGTGGATCATGCCGCGCCATTCGAGTTCTTCGATGAAATTCTTTGTTGCCATTATTGCGTTATTTAATTTTCACTTTGTTTTTCGGTGGAAGCGCAGTTCGGAATCTGCTTCCGTCTGACGCTCCATCGCCCATAAATCCCGCTTTTTAAGCGGGTTACTCCACTTCCAAATCCAATGCTTTGCGGAGTTCCGCGATCAGCGGATTCTTTTCTGTCATGTATTTCACCCGGTCTTCGAGTTTGATCGGGCGTGCGGCCCGAATTTCCTCGTTGACGACCACTTCCAGTTCGATCGCTCCCGTGATGCCCGCCAGTTCGGCGATGCGCATCAGCATCCCTGTCTTGCTGCGGAGTATCTCTTCGCGCAGTTCGCTCGTCGGCACGCTCAGCGAGATCGTGTTGCCCTGCACCCTCATCAGTTCGAAGGCCGGGACGAACCGCGGACGTCGTTCCCGGATGAGGTTCAGGATCTTTTCCCGGGCGCGTTCCAGTTTCCGTTCGCACTCGGGGTCGATCGTCGCGACCTCCGGTTCGGCCGTTTCCTGCTCGGAAGGCTCCTCGTCCGGATTGCTGCCCGCCGAGGCGAGCAGTTCCGAAAGGGAGGTTCCCGAGATCAGCGGCCTCCGCACGGGCTGGGGCGCGGGTTTGGACGCTTCGGGCCGTGCGGCCGGAGCGGGAGCGGGTCCCGGGGCGGCTGCGGATTGCGCCGGCGTTTCCGGCCGGGGTGCGGCCGGCTGCGGAGCCGGGGCGGGAATCGGCGCGGACGCCGGTTGTGAGGCCTGCCCGGGTTGAACCGCTGCGGATTGCTGCGGAGCCGCCGGAACGGGATTCGGACCGGGGCGGGTCGCCGGGTCGGGCTGCGGTTGCGCCGCAGGCGTCGCCGCGACGGCCGCGGCCGCCGTTCGGGGTGTCAGTTCGGGAAGCGGATACTCCCCGGAAGATGTCAGGGTGTCATTTTTTTTTTGACCGAGTCCGGCGATTTTCATCAGGCCCAACTCGACAAGCAATCGCTGGTTCGACGATTGCCGGATCTTCCCGTCAAGTTCCGTCAGTACGGAGATGGCTCCGAACAGGAACTCGACACTGCAGGCGCCCGCCTGCGTCCGGTATCGTTCGAGCAGCGTTCCGGTCATTTCGATCAGTCGCAGCGTGTCGGGCTGCCTGGCCATCAGGAGATCCCTCATATGGCGGTTCATGCCGGACATGAAGGTCTGGCCCGAGAAGCCTTTCGACAGCACGCTGTCGAAGGCCACCAGCACGTCGACGTAGTTGCCCGCGAGCAGCATCTCCGTCACGCTGAAATAGGTGTCGTAGTCCAGCACGTTCAGCGTCTGGGCCACGTTGCGGTAGTCCAGCGCCGTGCCGCAGAACGACACGGCCTTGTCGAACATCGACAGCGCGTCGCGCATGCCGCCGTCGGCCTTCTGCGCGATGAGGTTCAGCGACTCTTCGTCCGCCGAGATGCCCTCCTGGGAGGCGATGTATTTGAGGTATTCGACCGAATCTTCGACGCGGATGCGGTTGAAATCGTAGATCTGGCAGCGCGAGAGGATCGTGGGGATGATCTTGTGTTTCTCGGTGGTCGCCAGAATGAAGATGGCGTGGGCGGGCGGCTCCTCCAGCGTCTTGAGGAAGGCGTTGAAGGCTGCGGCCGAGAGCATGTGGACCTCGTCGATGATGAACACCGAGTAACGGCCCACCTGCGGGATGATGCGCACCTGTTCGATCAGCGTGCGGATGTCCTCCACGGAGTTGTTCGACGCGGCGTCCAGCTCGTGGATGTTGAGCGAACGTCCCTCGTTGAACGAGCGGCACGATTCGCACTCGTTGCACGCTTCGGCGCCGTCGGGTGCGAGGCAGTTGATGGCCTTGGCGAAGATGCGGGCGCAGGTGGTCTTGCCTACGCCGCGGGGACCGCAGAAGAGGTAGGCGTGGGCCAGCTGGCCGCGCTCGATGGCGTTCTGGAGCGTCGAGGTGATATGTTTCTGCCCGACGACCGACCGGAAGGTCGCAGGGCGGTATTTGCGTGCGCTGACGATGAAATCACTCATAGTGTTGCAAAGATACGAAATATGAATTAAGAATTAAAAATTAAGAATTAAAAATTATGTGCCGTGCTCCGGCACGACAAATTGGCGGTTGTTGGCAGTTGTTCTGTGACAAATAATGACACTATGTCCTGGATTCGGAGTTGGCAGGGGTTTTGCTCAATTCACAATTCAGAATTCAAAATTAAAAATTACATATTATGAACATCAACACTCTTACCATCAAGGCGCAGGAGGCGCTGCAAGCGGCGCTCTCGCTGGCGCGGGAGCGGGGACAGCAGGCTGTCGAACCGCTCCACCTGCTCGCGGTGCTGATCCGCGAGGACGATTCGCTCTCGACGTTCCTGCTGGGGCGCGTGGGAGTGAATGTACGTTCGCTGCGCGACGAGGTCGGCCGGGCCGTGGCGTCGCTGCCGCGCGTCGAGGGCGGCGGCGAGCAGTTCTTTGCGCAGGACACCTCGAAGGCGATCCAGCGCGCCGTGGACTTCACGAAGAATTTCGGCGACAAATACGCCTCCGTCGAACACCTGCTGCTGGCCCTCGTGGCCGAGCGCGGGCAGGCCGCCGACATCCTCAAACGCAGCGGCGCGACGGAAAAGGAGCTGATCGAGGCGATCCGCACCTTCCGCAAGGGTGCGACGGTCGATTCGCAGACCTCCGAGCAGCAGTTCGACGCGCTGGGCAAGTATGCCATCAACCTCAACGAGCAGGCGCGCTCGGGAAAACTCGACCCGGTCATCGGGCGTGACGAGGAGATCCGCCGCGTGCTGCAAATCCTTTCGCGGCGCACGAAGAACAACCCGATTCTCGTGGGCGAGGCCGGCGTCGGCAAAACCGCCATCGCCGAGGGCATTGCCCGCAGGATCATCGACGGCGACGTGCCCGAGAACCTGAAATCGAAGGTCATCTACTCGCTGGACATGGGTGCGCTGATCGCAGGCGCCAAGTACCAGGGTGAGTTCGAGGAGCGTCTGAAAGCCGTCGTGCAGGAGGTTACGGCCAGCGAGGGCGAGATACTGCTCTTCATCGACGAGATCCACACGCTGGTCGGCGCCGGCAAGTCGTCGGGGGCGATGGATGCCGCGAACATCCTCAAACCGGCCCTTGCGCGGGGCGAGCTGCGGACCATCGGAGCCACGACGCTCGACGAGTTCCAGAAATACTTCGAGCAGGACAAGGCCCTCGAACGCCGTTTCCAGAAGGTGATGGTCGACGAGCCTTCGCAGGAGGACGCCATCTCGATCCTCCGCGGCCTGAAGGAGCGTTACGAAAACCACCACCAGGTGCGGATCAAGGACGAGGCCATCGTGGCCGCCGTCGAGCTTTCGACGCGCTACATCACCTCGCGGTTCCTGCCCGACAAGGCCATCGACCTGGTGGACGAGGCCGCCTCGCGGCTGCGTCTGGAGATGAACTCCGTGCCCGAGGAGATCGACACGCTCGACCGCCGGGTCCGCCAGCTCGAAATCGAGCGCGAGGCCATCCGCCGCGAGAAGGACAAGGAGCGCGTCGAGCACCTGACCAAGGAGATCGAGGAACTGAAGGCCCGTGACGCCGAGATGCGTGCCAGGTGGCAGGGCCAGCGCGATCTGCTCAAAAAGATTCAGGCCAACAAGGATAAGATCGAGTCGCTGAAAGTCGAGGCCCAGCAGGCCGAACGGCAGGGCGACTACGGCAAGGTGGCCGAAATCCGCTACGGCAAGATTCAGGAGGCCGAGAAGGAGATCGCCGCTTTCCAGGAGGAGTACCGCCTCGCTTCGGCCAGCGGTTCGATGATCAAGGAGGAGGTCGACGCGCAGGACGTTGCCGAGGTGGTGTCGCGCTGGACGGGCATTCCCGTGACGCGCATGCTGGCCTCGGAGCGCGAGAAACTGCTCCACATGGAGGACGAACTCCACAAGCGCGTCATCGGGCAGGAGCAGGCCATCGCGGCCATTTCCGACGCCGTGCGCCGTTCGCGCGCCGGGCTGAACGATCCCCGCAAGCCGATCGGTTCGTTCATCTTCCTCGGTACGACGGGCGTCGGCAAGACCGAGCTGGCCAAGGCGCTGGCCGAGTTCCTGTTCAACGACGACCAGATGATGACGCGTATCGACATGAGCGAGTACCAGGAGCGGCACGCCGTGTCGCGGCTCGTCGGGGCGCCTCCGGGATACGTCGGTTACGACGAGGGCGGCCAATTGACCGAGGCCGTGCGGCGCAAGCCCTATTCCGTGGTGCTGCTCGACGAGATCGAGAAGGCGCATCCCGACGTCTTCAACATCCTGTTGCAGGTGCTCGACGACGGCCGGCTGACCGACAACAAGGGCCGTACGGTGGATTTCCGCAACACGATCATCATTATGACCTCGAACATGGGTTCGCAGGTGATCCAGGATAACTTCGCCGAGGCCTTCGACGGCAGGAAGCTGCCCGAAGAGGTTGTCGAGCGGACGCGCCTCGCGGTGATCGACCTGCTGAAACAGCAGCTCAAACCGGAGTTCCTGAACCGTATCGACGAGATCGTGATGTTCGAGCCGCTGACGCACAAGGACATCGAACGCATCGTCGACATCCAGTTGGGCATCGTGCGCAGGATGCTTTCGGAGAACGGCATCCGGCTGGAGTACAGCGACAAGGCGCGCGAATGGATCGCCTCGGCGGGTTACGATCCGCTCTATGGCGCACGTCCCGTGAAGCGGGTCATCCAGCGCTATGTGGTCAACGACCTTTCGAAGCGGATTCTTGCCGGCGAGGTCGACCGCTCGAAGCCGATCGCGATTGACGCCGGGCAGGACGGGCTGACGTTCTCGAACTGACGCCGCCCGGCAGAGTGAAAAAGGGTTCCGATGATTCGGAACCCTTTTTCGTTTACCGGACGTATCTGCTGAAAAACTTCCACAGCTCTTCGCCCGTGTCTACGCCCGTCTCTTTCCAGGAGTGCTTTCCGCCGACGGTCTCGTAGAGCCAGACCTCGTTTCCGTCCGTGCCCTCCGTGTAGCGGTGGGCGATGACCTGCAAGCCGCCGGGGCGGGAGGGCAGGGTGTCGATCCGCTCTGCGAGGCATTTGTTCTTGGCGGCCCAGTAGCCGACCGCGGTCGGGACGGAGACATAGGCGCCCCAGCCCCCTTCGTTGCCGAGGTCGCCTTCCCAGCGGGTCGTCCGGTCTTCGGTGCCGTGGATTTCGAACAGCGGAATCGGATGCGGATTGCGGTCCGAACGGAGGATTTCGACGGACATGAACCCGGCGACCGGTCCGAGGGCCGCATAGGTCTCCGGACAGCGCGAGGCCAGCAGGTAACACATGTCCCCGCCGTTCGACATACCCGTGCAGAAGACGTTGCGGCGGCTCAAACCATGTTTTTTCTGAAGGTGCCGGATCAGTTCGGAGAGGAACCGCACGTCGTCGACGGCCATATCGGCCTGAAAGGGGTAACCCACGTTCCAGCATGTTTTGCCGCGGCCGTCGCGTTCGCCCTGCGGGTAGCAGACGGCGAAACCGTGGCGGTCGGCAACGCGGTTCATGTCGAACCGTTCCGGGTCGCCCTGTCCTCCGTAGCCGTGGAGGACAATGACCAGCGGCGCGCCGTCGGGCAGCCCTTCGGGCAGGTGGAGGCGGTAGGTGCGGTCGATGCCGCCCGAACGCAGCGTGTGGCCGGGCGTCTGCGCGAGGCAGGTTTCCGCTGCGAAAAGCAGCAGGCAGGAAAGGGTGTGCAGGAGGTATTTCATCATTTTGAGTATTAGAGTCCTTTGCGGGCGAGGCGCCAGGCCAGCGCGTTGTAAAGCCGGATCACGGGACCGCGCCAGCCGGCGGGCAGGGCGTTCAGGGCGCGGACCTTGCGCAGCGTGCGGCGGTAGGTTCGCGTCCAAGCGAAGAACCGGGCGGCGCGGGCGGCCTCCTTCGTGCCGCCTTTGGCGCTGATGATAAGCGCTTTTCCCAGTGCGGCGCGGGCCACGAACTCCCGGTCCTCCTCGGGGGCCAGCGGGTCGTACAGCTCCTCGAACGAATGGACGGTCTTCTCGGGCGTGTAGCTTGCCGCCGAGCGGTTCGAAGCCACCCGCGAGTAGCGGACCAGCCGTTCGGGCGAGAAGCAGACTTCGTAGCGGCGGGCAATCCTAATCCACATGTAGAGGTCTTCGGCGATCTTCATGCCCTCGGGAAACAGCCCCACGGTGTCGAACACGCGCCGCGGGATGCAGCTGGCCGACGGGATGGCGATGTAGCGGTGGGCCGATTCGCGGAAGAAATTCGCCACGACGCCCCGCTCGGAGGGTGTCGGGGCCGGATAGGTCCCGTCGTGGCTTATTATTGAAAACGCCGTGCAGTAGAGTCCGCAGCCGGGGAACTCGCGGATCATGGCGGCGATTTCGGCCAGAAACCCCGGCTCCCAGGCGTCGTCGGCGTCCAGCAGGGCGATGTATTCGCCCGTCGACTCTGCGATGCCGCGGTTGCGCGCGGCGCAGACCCCGGCGTTGGACTGCCGGACGAGCCTTACGAGCGGCGAGCCGATCGCACGCACGATCTCCGCGCCGCCGTCGGTCGAACCGTCGTCCACGACGATGATCTCCTGCGGGGGGCGGGTCTGCGCCAGGGCCGAGCGTACGGCCGCGCCGATTTCCAGCTGCTTGTTGTAGAGGGGTATGACGACCGAAATGGTGGGTTCTGACATCTGTTCTGCCGGGTTTTGTTGCGAAGATATTGATCTTTTGCTACTTTTGCAAATAAAACCGTACCATGACCGTATTCGAAAAAACCGACCGATTCCTGCGCAACCTCTATGAGACGGCGTTTTACTTTGCAGTGATGGCCGTGAAGGAGAATTTCCGCAACTACGTCGGCCGAGCCGGAACGGTCGGCGCGCCGAAGCCGTCGGTCCTGATCCTCGGCAACGGCCCTTCGCTGGCCGAAGACCTGCCGCGGCTGATCGCCCGGGGCGAACACACGGCAAAGGACGTCATGGCGGTCAACTACTTTGCGCTGGACGAACGTTTTACGACGGTCCGGCCGGCTTATTACGTGCTTTCCGATCCGATGTTTTTCCGCGACAGCGTCTGCCGCGACCGCGTGGCGGAACTCTACCGCACGCTTGCCGAAAAGGTGACGTGGCCGATGAACCTCTACGTGCAGTACTACAACCCCGAGCGGTTCGACTACCGTGCCGCGCTGCCCAACCCCAATATCCGCATCGTGCGGTTCCACACGCAGGTCTACCGCGGGTTCCGGGGCGTGGAGTTCTGGCTCTACCGCCACGGTCTGGGAAGCGCCAACTTCGGGACTGTGGTGCAGGTGTGCGAGTACGTCGCCCTGCTGCTGGGTTACAAGACGCTGGAACTCTATGGGGTGGATCATACGCTGCTCGACGGACTGTCTGTCGACGACGAGAACCGTCTCTGCCGGGCCGACAGGCACTATTACGACGACGCTCCGGCCGTTCCGAAGCCGATCTTCCAGAAGGTTCCGCACCGTCCCTATACGATGGCCGTTTATCTGGCCGAGGTCGCCGAACTGTTCCGCGGCCACGAGGCGCTGCGCGATTACGCCCGATCGCTCGGGGCGCGGATCATAAACCGGACCGAGGGGTCGATGATCGACGCCTACGAGCGGGAACGAAAATAGAAAAAGGGCGGTTTTGAAAATTCGCAGGGTCGGAAGACTCATTTTTCAGCAATTCGGCTCTGTTTTCAGGCAGCTGCTCGCGGTGGCCTGCTATGGAGCGTGCGGAATAGCAGGCTTCCGCAAGGCGGAGCTGCGGCCTGCCGATTCGCCTCCGGCAAATCGAAAATCTTCCGAGCCTGCGAGTTCGCAGGATCGGCTTTTATTTATCCCGGCAGGTTCCGGCTCGCCGCGATGATTTCGGCCATGGCGAAGTCCTCGGGGTAGTCGATGTCCAAACCCTCGATGCGGTCCACGACGGCCATGTAGGGACGATCGCCGATGCGGCGGCCGCGGCCGCACCACAACTCCCGCGAAAAGATGAAGAAGGCGCTGGTCTCGATGTAAACCGGCTCGATGGTCTGCGTGCGGGGGATGTTGTCGAGAGCGTAGTTGAGCGGACGGCCTTCGAACCAGGCGAAAGTCTGGACTTTTTCGGCGCTGAACGCCGAGTCGTATTCGCCCGAACGCACTTTGCCGAGCGCATCGGCAAGGGTCGCGGCGCGGATGAACGGCGAGGTGGCGTGGGCGAGGATGTAGAGGTCGGCCCCGACCCGGGCGGTGAAGCTGTCGTAAATCTCCCGTCCGAGCGTCGTGTCGCTGTCGAGCGACGGGTCGCGGAGCAGCAGCCGGACCCCCTCGGGCAGCAGCGCGCGGATGCCTTCGTCGCTGCAAAAGACGTAGACCTCGTCGATGCCCTCCACTTCAGTCAGGGTTTTCAGGATATGACACATCAGCGGCGATCCGTCCAGCGGGCGGAGGTTCTTGCCTGCGACGCGCTGGCTGTTGAGCCGGATGGGAACGAATGCTACGGTTTTCATGGAGTCTGATAATTTGTAAAGGGGTTCGTCGCGACACGCTGCCGCTTGCGGCGTTCAACTTCCCGCCCCGGGCGGGTAGTCAGGGGTGGGGCGGATTTGCAAACACGGCGGAACGCCGTGGAAACGGCATTCTGCGCTGCGATGCATTGCCGATATTTCAACCGGCATTTCATTGTACCAGAAGATTGCAGCCCCGGATGTCCGAATGGTCGATACGGCCTTCGATGACGAACGCGCCGTCCGCGCCGACGCGCCCCACGTCCTGTGTCTGGATAAAGGCGCACGACCACCAGGAAGCCAGGTCCGCGATGTTCAGCCCGCCGCGTGCGCCTGCCGGGAGCGGGTCGAACGGGTCGTTGACGTCGCGTGCCGTGACGCGCATCCAGCCCGGGCAGCGGAACACGTTGCCTCCCTGCGAATAGGCCTGCGAGGTGAGTTCGGCCATGCCGTATTCCGAATGAATCTCCCCGACCCCGAAGGCGTCGCAGAGGATTCGGTGGAACTCCTCTTTGGGAATCTCCTCGCGGTAACCCTTCATGCCGCCCGTCTCCATCACCACCGTATCGCGGAGCTTCGGAGCGTACCGCTCCGCGAGGTCCCACAGCGCATAGCTTACGCCCAGCAGGATTTTCGGCTTCGGGTCGCGCTCCATCGCCGCCAGCAGTCCTTCGCAGTCATCCAGATAGAATCCGCCCGATCCGCAGTCGGCGATCAGCCGGTCGGCCATGTAGACCAGCGACGAACCTTTGCGCCGCAGGTAATTGGGCAGCAGGGCGTAGAGGCTCAATCCGGCGGGGTCGCCGTAGAAGTTGCGGAATGCCGTGCGGAATGCCTGCTCGTAGAGCGCCAGCGAGCGCATCGGGTGGCGCGAGGGCGTCATTCCGGTCGTGGCCGACGAAGTGAAGACCGCCTCGGGCGGAGTCTCCCCGCAATAGACCGTATGCGTCTTGAACAGTTCGATGGGCAGGTACGGAATCTTTTCAGGCGTGTCGACATGCTCCGTCCGGACGCCGATCCGGGCGAGGTATTCGCGGTAGGGGGCGCATTCGCGGGCCTGGCGGCGGAATATTTCCAGCGCCGCGGCGTCGAAGGCCGCTCCGTCCGCAATGCGGAATATGTCGTCGGGGGTGATCATTACATGCAAAGTTACCAAAAAAACGGACGATTCCAAAACCGAATCGTGTCCGGTTCGGCAAAAGGTTTCGACTTCTGAAAGGGGCGTAACGCCCCCAAAGGTAATGAAAAAATTGAAACGAGACTCTTCCCGAAGCGTCGGTTCCGTCGCCTGTAAACGCAAAAACAACAACCCGCGGTCCGGATACATCCGCCCCGCAGTCGTTGTTTTCGCATTTGTACTTTTGGCTCGCAATGTTTCGGGGCGTTATTTACGTCGCATGTCTCGCTTTGGCGAGACAAGACGCGCTCCGTGAACAGCTTTCGCGGCTCGGCAAAGCACCGCTTCGCTGTAAACGCAAAAACAACAACCCGCGGTCCGGATACATCCGCCCCGCAGTCGTTGTTTTCGCATTTATGCCTTCGGCATTCGCTTTGCCCTCGCCTTGTCGCTATTTCTTGACTTTGGGCGCGAGCATCATGTTCATCTTCTTGCCGTCGAGCTTCGGCATCATCTCCACCTTGGCGAACTCTTCGAGGTCCGTGGCAAAGCGCAGCAGCAGGATTTCGCCCTGCTCCTTGAAGACGATCGAACGTCCGCGGAAGAAGACGTAGGCCTTGACCTTGGCCCCCTCCTTGAGGAAGTTCTGCGCGTGCTTGAGCTTGAAGTTGTAGTCGTGGTCGTCGGTCTGCGGGCCGAAGCGGATCTCCTTCACGACGACTTTCGTCTGGTTCGCCTTCAGTTCCTTGGCCTTCTTTTTCTGCTGGTAGAGGAACTTCTGATAATCGGCGATGCGGCATACGGGCGGCTCGGCCTTGGGCGAGATCTCGATCAGGTCGAGTTCCATCTCGTCCGCCAGACGCAGTGCGTCGCGGATCGACATCACCTGCGGCTGGGGAATGTTGTCCCCCACCAGACGCACCTCGGGAACCGTGATCTGTTCGTTGATGCGGTGGGGATTCTCCTTTTCGGGCGGCCTGCGTCCGAAGCGGGGATTGTTGCCTGTTGCCGGTCTTGGTCTGTTATTCCCGGGGGTAAACGGCCTCGGCGGGAATGGTTTCGGTGCTGCGATAATCGTTAAGTATTAAAATGGTTAATTAAATTTTGTTCTTTGCTTTCGGGCTTCCGAGAGTGGTAATCCTCGCGGCTGCGCCGCGTTTGTAAATTTTACCCTCTCCTGAATCCCCTCCTCGGAGGGGACTTTGTCGGAAAGCCCCGGTTATTCCATGCTTATTTCTTTTCGAGCTTGTTGGCCTCGATCTCCTCTTTGACCAGTCCGGCGATGAAGTCGCGGAACGCCTCCAGGGACATCTGGCCCTTGTCGCCTTCGCCCTGCGCACGGACGGAAACCAGCCCTTCGGCCTCTTCCTTCTCGCCGACGATCAGCAGATAAGGGATGCGTTTAAGTTCGTTGTCGCGGATCTTGCGGCCGATTTTCTCGTTGCGGTCGTCGACCTCGGTGCGCACGTCGCTGCGGTTGAGGAACTCCGACACTTTCTGGGCATAGTCGTTGAACTTCTCCGAAATGGGGAGCACCACGACCTGCTGGGGCGAGAGCCACAGCGGGAACTTGCCGCCCGTATGCTCCAACAATACTGCCACGAAACGCTCCATCGAGCCGAACGGCGCGCGGTGAATCATAATCGGGCGGTGGAGACGGTCGTCAGCGCCCTTGTACGTGAGGTCGAAACGCTCCGGGAGGTTGTAGTCCACCTGGATCGTTCCCAGCTGCCACTTGCGGCCGATGGCGTCCTTGACCATGAAGTCGAGCTTCGGGCCGTAGAAGGCCGCTTCGCCCAGCTCCACGACCGTTGTGAGGCCTTTCTCCTTGGCGGCCTGCATGATGGCCGACTCGGCCTTCTCCCAGTTCTCGTCCGAACCGATGTATTTCTCCTTGTTGTTCGGGTCGCGCAGCGAAATCTGGGCGGTGTAGTTGTCGAACTTCAGCGTCTTGAAGATATAGAGCACGATGTCGATCACGCGTTCGAACTCTTCCAGAAGCTGATCCGGACGAACGAACAGGTGGGCGTCGTCCTGCGTGAATCCGCGCACGCGCGTCAGTCCGTGCAGCTCGCCCGACTGTTCGTAGCGGTAGACCGTTCCGAACTCCGCCAGACGCACGGGCAGCTCCTTGTACGAACGGGGTTTCGAGCGGTAGATCTCGCAGTGGTGCGGGCAGTTCATCGGTTTGAGCAGGTACTCCTCGCCCTCGATCGGGGTGTGGATCGGCTGGAACGAGTCCTTGCCGTATTTGGCGTAGTGGCCCGAGGTGACATAAAGCTCCTTGTTGCCGATGTGCGGCGTGATCACCTGCTGGTAGCCGTACTCCTTCTGCACGCCCCGCAGGAACTGCTCCAGCCGGTCGCGCAGCGCAGCTCCCTTGGGCAGCCACAGCGGCAGGCCCTGGCCCACGCGCTGCGAAAAAGTGAACAGTTCGAGGTCCTTGCCCAACTTGCGGTGGTCGCGTTTCTTGGCCTCCTCCATCATCGCGAGGTACTCGTCGAGCATTGATTTCTTGGGGAACGAGATGCCGTAGATACGCGTCAGCATCTTGTTCTTCTCGTTGCCGCGCCAGTAGGCTCCGGCCACGGACGTAAGTTTCAGGGCCTTGATATATCCCGTGTTGGGAATGTGCGGGCCGCGGCAGAGGTCCGTGAACGCACCGTTGGTATAGAAGGAGATGGTGCCGTCTTCGAGGTCCGTGATCAGTTCGACCTTGTACTGGTCGCCCTTCTCGGTGAAGGTCTTCAGCGCTTCGGCCTTGGGGACTTCGCGGCGGAGGAGCGCTTCCTTGTTGCGGGACAGCTCCACCATCTTGTTTTCGATCGTCGGCAGGTCGGCCTCGGTGATGGGCGTCGGGGAATCGACGTCGTAGTAGAAGCCGTTTTCGATGGCCGGGCCGATGCCGAACTTGATGCCCGGGTAGAGCGCTTCGAGAGCCTCGGCCAGCAGGTGCGACGAGGTGTGCCAGAAGGCGTGCTTGCCCTCTTCGTCGTCCCATTTGTAGAATTTGACCGAAGCGTCCTCTTCGATCGGGCGCGTCATGTCCACCGTCGCGCCGTTTACCGCGGCCGCGAGCGAGTCAGCAGCTAAACGAGGGCTGATGCTCTCTGCGATCTGATACGCAGTAGTCCCTTTGGCATATTCACGTACGGAGCCGTCGGGAAAAGTGATTTTGATCATTTTGTTGTATAAATTAAGTTTTCGGGGCCTTCGGCGCTTCCACAATTACGAGACGGAATACGCCTCCGGGTTGCCCGGTGTTTTTGTTCGGGTCTTTGTCAAACCTCCTTTTCGGTCTGCGGCAGGTCCTTGACCGAGACGTCGCGGCCGCCGCGGTCGCGTTCGGCGCGTTGCAGCGGATTGCGCGTCCATTCGGCCCATGCGCGGCGGTGCTCCGCGATGTCGATGGCCGCATAGATCGCATTGCGCATCGACTGCGGGTCGGCCTTGTCCTTCCCGGCGATGTCGAAGGCCGTGCCGTGGTCGGGCGAGGTGCGCACGGCCGAAAGCCCCGCCGTGAAGTTCACCCCGTCGGGCGACAGGCTCTTGAAGGGCGCCAGCCCCTGGTCGTGGTACATGGCCAGGATGCCGTCGTACTTGGCGTATCCGCCCCCGGCGAAAAGCCCGTCGGCGGCAAAAGGCCCGAAGGCCAGCACGCCTTTCGAAAACGCCTCGACAATGGCCGGGCGGATGATCTCCTGCTCCTCGCGTCCCAGCAGTCCGCCGTCGCCGGCGTGGGGGTTGAGCGCCATGACGGCGATGCGCGGCTCGACGATGCCGAAGTCCTCGATGAGCGCACGGCGCAGCGTGCCGAGGTCGCGCACGATCCGCTCTTTGGTGATGTTGCGGGCGATCTCCGAGACGGGGATGTGCTTGGTGACCAGCCCCACGCGCAGCACGTCGCTGCACAGGATCATCATGGCTTCGCCTTCGAGTTCGGCGGCCAGGTATTCGGTATGCCCCGTGTAGCGGAAGTCGTCCGCCTGCACGGTCTCCTTGTCGAAGGGTGCGGTCACGAGCGCGTCGAGGTGTCCCGCCTTCAGGTCGCGCATGGCCGCGCACAGCGCCTCTACGGCCGCGCGTCCGGCTTCGGGGGTCGGCTTGCCCGGCGCGATGTCGGCCGTCTCCCCGCATGCCACGAGGTTCGCCTTTCCGCGGCGCGCCTCGGCGGCCGACGCCACGGGGTTGAAGGAGAAGGCTTCGATCTCCGCGACGGTATTTCGGTAATAGGCCGCGGCTTTGGGCGAGCCGTAGACGACGGGTGTGAAAAGCTCCGTCATCCGCGGGTCGGCGAGCGCCTTGAGAATGATTTCCCAGCCGATGCCGTTCGTGTCGCCCTGCGTGATGCCTATTTTGAATTTGTTTTCCGGCATAATCAATTTTATTTCAACTTACAAAGTTATAAAATATTCAGAATACACAATGCCTCGGATTCGATTAAAATGAATTTTTACCCCGCTTTGCGCCGGAAGTGCAATTTTTCACTATCTTTGTTACAGCAGTCTGTGAGGATTGCTGACATTTTTGGGATAAAAAGCGCATCGGCTTTTTTTCTTACCGCCGAAAATTGGACACTTTTGTGTAACGTAAGGAATAAGGGTTGATGCTCTCGCTGTTTTCCAGCGTGGGCATTTGCCGCATTCTACGTTACAGGTCGTCCAATACCTCGACGGTGGAGCAGCAAGTCTGCCCGCGCTTTTTTTCCGGACCAAGCAAGTTTGGAGAAATGAGAAGATGTGAGCGGAAAATGTTGAAATGCAATGCTGAACTTGTAGATATCGTATTCCGTCTGATGTTCGAAACGTTCTGGGTGGCCCCTTACGACCTGCGGCGGGATTTCCCGGTGCTGGTCAATTTCGAACGTCATGCGCGCCATGCGTCGGTGCTGTTGGGTAAAATCGACTTCGCCTCGGCCTCCGGGGCGCAGATATACGAATTGGGAAAGACCGTCGCAGCGCTCGACCGGGCCGTTCGGCAGATCGCCGAAGCGCGGCTGTTTTCGCCCGTGGAGTGCGCCGAGGCGCAGGAACTGGTCGGACGCATCCGGAATGCGCTGCCTGCGGCCTGCGCCGCCGGGCTTGCGGCGGCTCTTTCGCACGATTCGGAATAGCTGCGGGATGCCGGCTCCGCCCGGCCCCTGCGACCGCAGGTCGCAGGGATTCTGTCATGCACCCTCGCCTTCGCTCGGGATAACCGCGCTCCGTGATTTCTTGGGCGGCTCGGCAAAAGCCGGAAAAACCGGAGCCGGTTTAAAACGCAACGGACCCCGCCTGGGAAATGAATTTCCGGCGGGGCCTGATGCGTTTTAGTCCTTCGGACTTTATTTTCCGGCTTTTGCGCTCGCCTGGCGGCGAAATTCACCACAGACGATGCCCGTGGCCATGGCGACGTTGAGCGATTCCGAACCCCGGCGGTCGGCCGGCCAGGGCGGGATGAAGAGTTTCTGCGTGACGGTGCGGGCCACGGCGTCGGTGATTCCGCGCCCTTCGTTGCCCATCACGACGATGCCCGCCGGCTTCAGTTCGGTTTCGTAGATGTTCGCTCCTTCCAGAAAGGTTCCGCAGACCGGAAGTCCCAGCGCGGCGGCCTTCGAAAGCAGCGCCGCGAGGTCGGTGTAGTGGACCCTTACGCGGAGGATCGCCCCCATCGTGGCTTGTACGACCTTGGGGTTGAAACAGTCGGCCGAGGCTTCGGAGCAGACGATGTCCGTGATGCCGAACCAGTCGGCCAGCCGGATGATCGTGCCCAGGTTTCCGGGGTTCTGCACGTCGTCGAGCGCCAGCGTCAGCCGTCCCCGCAGCCGCTCCGGCTTCAGGTCGCAGCGGGGGATTTCGACCAGCGCCAGCGAGTTGCTCGGGGTTTTGAGCAGCGAGAGCCGCTCCATGTCGCGCGGGGCGACGGTCTCGACCTCGGGCCCGTTGAAAACCCCTTCCAGCGAGAATATCCTGCGTACGGAGAGGTGCGATGCGCGCAGTTCGCCGATGAGTTTCTCCCCCTCGGCGACGAAAAGTCCGTGCTCCGTGCGGCCGCGTTTGTCGGCCAGCGCGCGGACGAGTTGTATGTCGGCTTTTGTCATCGTTGTTTTTCGATGGTGTAGGTGGTTCCTTCGGTCGCCGGGTAACTCTCGGCAAAGAGCGTCCGCGCCTCCTCGACCAGCGGCGTTTCGTCCTTGTAGCGCGACGAATAGTGGCCGATCACGAGCCGCCGGGCGCCCGCTTTCAGGGCGGCTTTCGCTGCGTCCGTCGTGGTCGAGTGCCCGCGGTCGCGGGCGCTCCGCTGTTCGGCGGCGGCATAGGTCGCTTCGTGGTACATCAGATCGACTCCCCGGCACAGTCCCGCGGCCTTGGCCGAGTAGTTCGTGTCCGAGAGGTAGGCGTACGAGCGCGGCGCATAGGGGCGGTAGGTCAACTCGGCATTGGGAATCACCTCGCCCGTGGCCAGCCGTATCTCCTCGCCGCGCTTGGCGGCGGTGATCTGCGCGATCGAAAGCCCGTATTTGGCGATCTTGAATTTCTCGACGTTCAGCGGCGGCTCCTTCTCGCGGAACAGAAACCCGGCGCACGGCACGCGGTGGCGCAGCGGGACGCTCCACACCTCGAGGGTACGGTTTTCCAGCAGCAGGGCGTGCTTGGTCGTGTCGACCTCGGTCCACGCGACGGTGTAGGGCAGCTCCGTGTCGAAGTACCGGAGGTGGCAGGCCAGGATCTCGCCGAAGGGCGCCGGGGCGAAGACCCGGAGCGGGGTTTTGCGTCCGTACAACGCCAGCGTCGAGATGAGCGGGAACAGCCCGAAAACATGGTCTCCGTGGAGGTGCGAGATGAATACGGCCCGGATTTTCAGCGGATTGACGCCGTAGCGGACCAGCTGTTGCTGCACGCCTTCGCCCGCATCCACGAGGTAATACTGTTCGTGGACGTTGACCGCCTGCGCCGAAGGGTGGCGGGCGACGGTCGGCTTCGCGGAGGACGAGCCCAGTATGGTGACCGAGAAACTCAATTCGTCTGTGTTTTATACTTTATGAATGTCGCCAGAAGCCGGTTGGTCGTGAAAACGCTCTGGGATGTGGTGGCGGTTCGGGTTTTGCTGCCGTCGTCGTTTTTCTCGATCTTTTCGGTCGTCGTGTAGGTCGGGGCGGAGGTTTCGCTCACGACGCCTTCGAAGACGATGGCGTCGGCTCCTTTCTCCCGGCCAATCTGTTCGATGAGGGCCTGCGCCTCCTCCAGCGTCTTGCCGAAGGGTGTCGCCTTGATGCTGCCCATCGTTTCGTAGTCCGAGGGAACGTCCTTCCAGTCGAAATAAAGTTCCGGCGCGGTTCCGGTTGTCGGATAGGCTTTGCCGATATAAGTGGTGCGGATTTCGGCGCACGAGGCGATGCAGCATGCCGCCGCCAGCAGTAAAAGGAGCTTCTTCATGGTCCGTCTTTTGCCTTATTGCAGCAGAAACCGTTCGCAGTCCAGGGCGGCGACACATCCCGACGCAGCCGCCGTGATGGCCTGGCGGTAGTGGGGGTCCTTCACGTCGCCGGCGGCGAAGACGCCTTCGACCGAGGTCTTCGACGTTCCCGGCTCGACCTTGATGTAGCCTTCGGCGTCGAGCGCCAGCTGTTCGGCGAAAAGTTCCGTGTTGGGGTGATGGCCGATCGCCAGGAAGAATCCCGCGATGTCGATCTTCCGCTCCGAGCCGTCGTTCCTGCGCAGCAGCGCGCCCGTTACGCCCGAGTCGTCGCCCAGCACCTCGGCGGTGTTGTGCTCGAACAGCACTTCGATGTTCGGCGTGTTGAACACCCGCTGCTGCATCGCCTTCGAGGCGCGCAGGTGGGGTTTGCGCACGATCAGGTAGACCTTGCGGCAGAGCGATGCGAGGTAGGTGGCCTCCTCGCAGGCCGTGTCGCCGCCGCCCACCACGGCCACGTCCTTTTTGCGGTAGAAAAATCCGTCGCACGTGGCGCAGGCGCTGACGCCCTGCCCGCGGAATTTGGTCTCGGACGGGAGACCGAGGTATTTGGCCGTGGCTCCCGTGGCGATGATCAGCGTTTCGGCCTTGATCTCCTTCTCGCCGTCGATCACGACGTGGAACGGACGCGACGAGAGGTCGGCGCGCGTGACGTTGCCCGTGCGGATGTCGGCGCCGAACCGCTCGGCCTGCCTGCGCATCAGCCCCATCAGGTCGGGACCGCTCACGCTGTCGGGATGTCCCGGGAAATTCTCGACGTCGGTGGTCGTCGTCAGCTGTCCGCCCGGTTCGATGCCTTCGTAAAGCACCGGCTTGAGGTTGGCGCGCGAGGCGTAGATGGCGGCGGTGTACCCTGCGGGGCCGCTGCCGATGATCAGGACTCTTACTTGTTCTTCCATGGTATCGGTTGTTGTTTGCATGTTTCAATCATTATTCGTTCCAAATTCCGTCAGGCGTCGTCCCAGGTAGTCGAATTCCGCCCAGCGGCCGTCTTTCCGCACCCGGACGACGCTTTCGGCCGGCGCGTAGTCGACGATCTCGTATTCGGGCGGGATGACGTAGCGTCCCTGGCGGTCGATCAGCCCCATCCCCGATGGGGTCTCGACCTCGGCGCGTCCTTCGCGGAAATCCCCGGCCCAGGTGTACTGCGGCCGGATTACGGGGTTGTTCTCCGTGTCCACGAACCCGAATCCCTCGTCGTCCTCGACGCAGACCAGCCCTTCGAAGACGTGGCTCGTCCAGCGGTGGCCCGTCAGGCGGCGGTGCGGGGTGTAGACGGCCTCCGTGTCGCCGACGCACATCGGGTCGGCCGTCCGGCGGACCTGTTCGCGCAGGCTTTCGAAGGCCGCGCCGTCTCCCGAAGGGCCGAAATGCGCGTCGTGGTAGCGCAGCGGCACGAACCGCCCGCCCGACCAGCGCAGGTTTCCGGCCCGGAGGTTGTTGTGCGAGAAGTTCAGCTCCCGCAGGGCCGTTTCGAGGGTGTCGAGCGCCGCGAGCAGCCGCTCCGCGGGTTCCGTGTGGAGCGCTTCGGCGAACGGTTTGCCCGCGGGAAGGTGTTGTAGCGCCAGGTCGAAACGGCGTTCGCGGCCTGCCGGGTCCGTCCACCGCAGTTCGTCCCGCAGGATGCGGTATTCCGCGAGATGGTCGGTGTTGAGGCGTCCGAGCTGCGACGCCGTGCGCTCCACGGAGGCCAGCGCAGCGGGCGAGAGCGGCATCGAGAGCAGCCATTGCCGGCCGCGCCACGTGATCTCGGCCTCGGCGAAGCGCGTCGTGCGCATCAGCCGCGGCAGTCCGTCCGCCCCGGGCGCCGCACGGGCGTCGGCGAGCGTTTTGAACGAGAGGTCGGGCGTCAGCAGCGCCCGGGTGAAGAGTTGCAGCGTCGGTGTCATGGCTATTCGGTTTTTACGCTGATGGAACCGATGTTGAGCATGGTGATCAGCTCTTCGGCCGAGGCGTTGAAACTCATGCCGCGGAACGGCGGCAGGGCGCCGGGGCCTTTGGCTTCGCGGATCGCCTCGTTGAAGACCTCGGGCATGGGGCTGGAGCAGTCGTAGAGCACCTCCGCATAGCGGTTGGGGTACGAGGCCTCTTCGGCCGAGGGGAAGAACACCGTGCGCGGGGTGTCGCCCGCGGCGATGTGGATGTTGACCAGCAGCACGTTGCCGTCGGCCGTGCGGAGCGATTTGATCTGTCCGGCCACGGCGCGCAGTTCGGCGTCGTCGCAGTCGGTGGCCTCGCCGTCGGTGATGTTGAAGACCATCGGCGGGAAACTTTCGGCATGGGCCGGGTCGGCGCACCATGCCGCGGCGATGTCGCGCACGCGGCGCAGGGCCTCGCACATCGGGGTCTGCCCGGCGGCTTCTGGCTCCACCCATGCCGGGTAGGGAATTTCGCGCAGGGAGATGCTGCCGTCGGGCAGCCGGTATTCGATGACTTCGGTCTTTATCGGAGGCTCCCCGGCCGCCAGCTCCGCCACGGAGATCAGCTCCCTGCCGCCCGGCAGCAGGGAGTAGACCTCGTCGTCGCCCGAGTATCCGATCACGGCGATGTCGTAGTAGTCCCTCACGCCGTCGCTGCGGCGGGCGCGTTCGATCAGTTCGAACAGCATGCCGTTCGTGATGGTCGCCACGGCTTCGGCCTTGGTCATCTGCCGGTTGCGGAACCGGATTTTTTCGGCCATCGAACCCGAGCCGTCGATCGCGAGGATGATGGCGGTGCGATGGGTGCGTGTGATGCTCTGTGTATACATGTTGCGTCGTATGTTCTTCTATTTCAGGCCGCGGACCGAGTAGTAGTCTTCGCGGCGCTCCTCCTCGCTCGTGCAGTCGAGACCGTAGCTGACGGCCATGTCGAGCGAACAGTCGCGGTCGCGGTCGGCGTCGGTCGTGCGGCGCATCGAGGCGTGGGCGTTGTGCCCCGCGGAGATGGCCTCGTCGATCTCGTCGACGGTCGGCGTGTGCCCGAGCAGGGCGGCGTAAACCTGTTTGGCCCAGCTGTGGGCGTAGTCGTCGTAGTGGACGGCGAAGACCCGGAAGCGGTTGTCCACGGCCTCGGTCGTGGTCAGTTCGCCGCGGTCCACGGCTGCGAGGATCGCCTCGGTCTCGCGGCGCGTGATGTACTGCCCGCCCAGGTCGAGCCACTGCCCGTCGCCGTCGTAGCGCGGGTCCGACCCTCCTCTGGAGAGCATTGCGCCCAACGCCGCCACGATGGCCTTGTTGTAGAGCTTGAGCCCCCGTTGCAGGGCTGCCGAGCGGATCAGGGTCTTGTTGTGGGTGAACACCGGGGCGTCGGGGTCCTGCTCCTGGAGCGAATGGAGGATGTCCACGGCCTGGAGCATGGCGCCCGTGATATAGGGATTGTATTCGTCGAAACTGATCACGTCGCGTTTGACCGAGCGGCGGTCGCGGGCGGGCCACTTCTCGATGTCGCGCACGGCGCCGAAACTGGTGAGGTTGGCGCCCGGCATGAGGTGCGTGCGCCCTTCCTTCTCGATCAGATAGGAGTAGGGGAAGGCCGAGGTGTCGTGGTGGTAGGAGTGGTGTCCCATGACCATCGTGAAGGCGCCCTCGAGCGCGGGCGACATGATGTAGGCGCTGCTGGCGAACTTGCAGCCGCGCAGGTGCACCGACTGGTGCACGGCGCCGCTCTTGAAGAGGTGGTTGCTCTGGTTCGAGCCGCTGCCGGCGTTGAAGAACGAGAACATGCCGGCGATCAGCAGCGACGATTTGTGGTGCGAGACGGTGTAGGGACCTGCGAAGATCGAGGCGGCCTCGCCGTTTTCGCAGTGCGAGTTGGCGAAGAACAGCGACTCTGCGGCTGTGAAACCCTTGTCCAGCCGGCAGCTTTCGCCGACGAAGCAGCGTTCGACGATCGAGCCGTTGTCGATGACCGACCCTTCGGCGGCGATCAGGTCGTAGGCCTTGACGTCCACGCCGACGCGCGCGCCGTCGCAGAGCGTCGCGTTTTCGAGGATCGAGGCGCCGTCGATTTCGACTCCGTTGCCGATGCGGACCTCGCGGATGAAGCGCGCCCCGACGATGCGGCAGTCGCTTCCCACCTCGCCGATCTCCGACGAGCGTTCCTCGGCGTAGGCGTCGACCATTTTTTCGAGTGCGGCGATGGTCTGCGGGCGGTGGCGGTAAACGGCCATGACGTAGGCGACCTGTGCCGACAGACGGTCGAATATCTTCACCGTGCGGCCGCCGCATTCGTTCATCGTGGCCACGCCGACGCCGTTGCCGAAGGCCGAGCGGCGGCGGCATTCGAGGGCTGTGACGCCTTCTACGAGCGAGCCGGTTCCGATGCGGTAGTTTGCCACGCGCGAGCGGACGATGCGGGCCTCCGCGGCTATTTCTACATCTCCTTCCAGGTGGCTTTGCAACAGCTGAAAGGGTTTGAAATCCTCCGAGACCAGCACCTTCGACCAATCTTCGGCCGAATTGCCGAGTGCTTCGAGTGCGGCGGTCTCCGCGGAGGTTAATTTTCTGAATGGAGTCATTGATTGTGGAGTTATTTAGATGCAAATATAACAAATTGCATTTAAATTGCATGAACCCTTTTGGGGAACTCGTCTTTTCTTCCGGCCGGGACCGTTCCGGGGCGGGTTTGCGCGGGCCGCAGCGGCGTGCCTGCGGGGGCGGATTTTGCCCGAAAGCGATTTTTGATCCCGCTCTTTCCGCTGCCCTGCCTCACTGGTATCGGGGCGTTTTCAGCGGATGTGCGATCTCCTGCCGTTCGCCGTTGCGCACGACCTGCGCCTTTCCGCCGCGGAACGGCTTCACCGCCGCACAGCCCGGGCAGCTTAGGCGCGTGCGGCCCGCCGTGTCGATGTAGTGCCACGTGCCGCCGAGCTGAACGGCGGCCAGCCCCTCGGTGAAGTCGAACCCGTTGTCGTAGAGCGGCGCGACGACGACCCGCTCCGCCGTGCGGTAGCCCCAGCGTCCGTTTTCGACGAAGAGTTCGGGCGTTTCGGCCTCCGTCCCGCTCCGGGCGGCGGGTTTCTCCCGGACCGCTTCGGCGAGCAGCTCCGCAAGTCCGAAGAGCCGCAGGGTGGGTGCCGTGAGCAGTTGCGCGATGCGGTACTGAACGGCCATGCCGCGTTTTTCGAACAGCGCGAGCGTCTCCCGGTAGGCCGGGTCGGAGGCGATCCGCTGGGGCGTGTACAGCAATCCGTCGGAGCTTCCGTAACGGTCCCAGAGCGTAGGGTCCTCGGCCAGCGCGTGCAGCGCCGTCGAGATCAGCGCCGCGGGGTAGTCGTCGATCCGTTCGTCGAAGTCGGCCGCCGTGCGGGCCGGGTGCTGGTAGGCCGCCGTGCCCAGTTCGGGGCTGATCTCCCCGGCGAAGGCGGGCAGGTACGAGGCGTCGAAGTCGATCGGGCAGAGCGTGCCGTCGTCGCCGACGATGATATTCTCGGGTTTCAGGTCGCCGTGGGCGCGGTCGTCCGTGACCAGCGCGAGGGCCAGCCGGTCGAACAGCCGGACGAGGATTTGCAGACTCTCGCGGTCCCGGAGGGCGGCGGCCTGCGCCACGGTTTCGTGCAGGGTGGAGCCTTCGATCCAGTCGCCGAGGACCGTATCGACCCAGACGCCGGTTTCGGGCGAGGTGTGCAGGTAAAGCTCCTTTTCGAGAAGCCGCTGGCCGTAGATCTCCTTCAGGTGGCGCATCGGGCGCAGGTAACAGCGCAGCGAGCGGATGCGTCCGCCGAGGCGGATGCGGAATACGGCGGCGGAGTTGCCGGCGCTGAAGCAGGGGCGGCCCTGTTCGTCGCGGCACACGTCGATTTCACCCAGCGTGCGCGTCAGGCCGCGGGAGTCGAGAAGAGCCAGCAGGTATTGACGGAGGGTAAACACGTGGCGGGAATCGGATTTTTAACGTCGTCCGACTTGTCGGACGACGGCGCAAGTTACGAAAATTCGCTAAAAAACCGGACCCGAAGGCCCGGCTTTTTCGTTGGATGGTATCTGTTCGCCCGAAGGCGCAGCCTCTCTCCGAAAGCGTTCCGGCTTGCGGCCGCCCCGAAAACAGGCCTCTTACGCCTGCGTCTGCTAATGGCAATTGCAATGGCCGTCGTGGTCTCCGCAGCCTTCGCCGCAGTCACCGCCGCACTCGCCGCACGAACATCCGCCCTGCAGGTCCTCGGGCGTCACGTCGCGCACCGAAACCACCTCCACGTCGAAGTTGAGCGTCTTGCCCGCCATCGGGTGGTTGAAGTCCATCTTCACGGTCGATTCGCCGACCTCCTTGACGATGCCCATCATGCGGTTGCCCTGGGCGTCGCTCATCGGAACCTGGCTGCCCTCGAAGAGGATGTCCTCGGCGAGCTTGCCGTCGACCATGAATATGTCTTTCGGCAGGTCGACGATGGCGTCGGCGATCACTTCGCCGTAGCCGTCCTTGGCCTCGAGCGTGAACGAAACCGATTCGCCGATCTCCTTGCCCAGGATCGCCTCCTCGAATTTGGGGAGCAGCATGCCCGTTCCGAAGATGAATTCGAGCGGCTGGCCCGGACGCGACTGATCCGCGATCTGTCCGTCGACGGTGAGCTTGTAGTCTACGCCGACCATTTTGTTTTGTTCTACTTTCATACGATTGTTATAAAGTTTAGTTGTTTTTATCGTCGTTTTTCAGGGACGTTGCCCGGCATTCACGGCTCAAAAGCGATTTTCCGCCACCATTTTTAGAAAAATGGCTTCTTAAGCCATCAAAGGTACGCACTTCGGGGCAAGTTGCCAAATAATAGCAGGAAATAATTGTGCCATAACAGATGAAAACGGCGGCGCTGTCGATGTCGCCGCCGTTTTTTCATGCCGGATATTGCCGTTACTCGCAGTTGCGGCAGCAGAGGTTTCTGTCGCCGTAGCCGTTGTCGATCTTCGAGACGTAGGGGAAGAACTTCGCCTCGCCGATCCACGCCAGCGGGAACGCCGCCTCGTCGCGCGAGTAGGGGTGTTCCCACGCTCCGGCCAGTTCCCGGGCCGTGTGGGGCGCGTTCGCCACCACGTTGTCCGCCTGGCCGGCGGCCGCCTCGCATTCGCGCTTGATGCTTATCAGCGCCTCGATGAAGCGGTCCATCTCCTCCTTGGGTTCCGATTCGGTCGGCTCGACCATCAGCGTCTCGTGCACGGGGAACGAGAGCGTCGGGGCGTGGAATCCGTAGTCCATCAGGCGGTGGGCGATGTCGCCGCAGTCAATGTTGTAGTCCTTCTTGAAGGAGGTGAGGTCGAGGATCATCTCGTGGCCCACGCGGCCCGTCTCGCCCGAGTAGTAGGTGCGGTACTCCGCGGCCAGCGCCGCCGACATGTAGTTGGCGTTGACGATGGCCATCTCGGTGGCTCTGCGAAGTCCCTCGGCCCCCAGCATTTTGATATAGCCGTAGGTGATCGGGAAGAGCAGCGCCGAACCCCACGGGGCCGACGCGACGGCCGTGATGCCCTCGTCGCCGCCCGTGGCGACGACCGGGTGCGACGGCAGGAACGCCCGCAGGTGCTCGGCGACGCAGATCGGGCCTACGCCCGGGCCGCCGCCGCCGTGGGGCATGGCGAAGGTCTTGTGGAGGTTGAGGTGGCAGACATCGGCCCCGATGTAGCCGGGGTTCGTCAGTCCCACCTGCGCGTTCATGTTCGCGCCGTCCATGTAGACCTGCCCGCCGGCGTCGTGGACGGCGTCGACAATCTCGCGGATGCGGCTCTCGAAGACGCCGTGCGTCGAGGGGTAGGTGACCATCAGGCCGCACAGTTCCGACGAGTGCTCTTTGGCCTTGGCTTCGAGGTCCGCCACGTCGATGTTGCCGCGCTCGTCGCACGCCACCGTCACGATCTTCATGCCGGCCATGGCCGCCGAGGCGGGGTTCGTGCCGTGGGCCGACGCGGGGATCAGCACCACGTTGCGGTAGCCCTGTCCGCGGCTCTGGTGGTAGGCGCGGATGACCATCAGCCCCGTGTATTCGCCCGCCGCGCCCGAATTGGGCTGCAACGAGCAGGCCGCGAAGCCGGTGATCGTCGCCAGGTCCTGTTCCAGCCCGGCGATCAGGTCCATATAGCCCTTGGCCTGGTCGGCCGGGGCGAAGGGGTGCATGTTCTGGAAGCCGGCCAGCGAGAGCGGCTGCATGAGCGCCGCGGCGTTGAGCTTCATGGTGCACGAACCTAAAGAGATCATTGAATTGGCCAGCGAAATATCCCTCAACTCCAGCTTCTTGATGTAGCGCATCAGGGCGCTCTCCGAGCGGTAGGCGTTGAATACGGGTTCCTGCAAATAGGGCGATTGGCGGCGCAGGGCAGTTGGGACGCAGCTTTCGGTGACGGCCTTTACCGCCTTGGCTTTCTTGCCTTTGGCTGCGGCGAAGATGCTCACGACGGTCTCGATCTCCGCCGCGGTGGTCACCTCGTCGAACGACATGCGCACGCGCCCTTCGGAGGGATAGTAGAAGTTGATGCCCTGTTCGAGCGCCAGCGACTGCACGACGGCTGCCTCGGCCTCGACTTCGAGCGTGTCGAAGAACTCCTTCGACGCGAGGCGGTAGTCCATCGCCTCCAGCGCGCGGGCGACGGTTGCGGCAGCCAGGTGGGCGGTTTCCGCCGCGCGGCGCAGCCCTTCGGGACCGTTGTAGACGCAGTAGAAGCCCGTCATCGAGGCCATCAGGGCCGAGGCGGTGCAGATGTTCGACGTGGCGCGCTCGCGCTTGATGTGCTGTTCGCGCATCTGCAAAGCCATGCGCAGCGCCTTGTTGCCCAGCCGGTCGACCGAGACGCCGATGATGCGGCCCGGCATGTTGCGCTTGAACGCCTCGCGCGTGGTCATGTAACCCGCGGCGGGACCGCCGAAGCCCATCGGCGTGCCGAGGCGCTGCGCCGAACCCACGGCGATATCGGCGCCCCACTCGCCCGGGGCTTTCAGGAGCGCCAGCGACAGCAGGTCGGCGGCGACCGTTACGAGCGCGCCCTTGGCGTGCGCCGCAGCCGTGAAGTCCGAGTAGTCGCGCACCCGGCCGTCGGCGGCCGGGTATTGCACGATGGCGCCGAACTCCCGGCCCGTGAATTCGTATTCGTCGTAGTCGTCGACGATCAGTTCGATGCCGAACGGCTCGCTGCGCGTGAGCAGCACGTCGAGCGTCTGCGGGAAGATGTTGCGGTCGACGAAGAGTTGATTCCGGCCTTCCCGAACGGCATCCCGCGAACGTAATGAAAACATCATCGCCATCGCCTCCGCGGCGGCCGTGCCCTCGTCGAGCAGCGAGCAGTTGCCGATCTCCATGCCCGTGAGCGAAATCACGGCCGTCTGGAAGTTCAGCAGCGCTTCGAGGCGTCCCTGCGAAATCTCGGCCTGATAGGGCGTGTAGGAGGTGTACCAGGCGGGGTTCTCGAAGACGTTGCGCGTCACGACGGCCGGGACGGCCGAGGGGTAGTAGCCCATGCCGATGAACGAGCGGTAGGGCTGGTTGCGGTCGGCAAGCTCGCGGATGTGCGCCGCGAATTCGTATTCGCTCATCCCCTCGGCGGGCAGCGCGAGCGGTTTGCGGAGCCGGATGGATTGGGGGATCACCTGCGAGATGAGTTCATCGACGGATTTCACGCCGATCACATCGAGCATGGCCTTCAGGTCTTTTTCGTTGCTGACGCCGATATGGCGTTCGGAAAACTTATCGAACATTGAACGATATTTTATGTTGTCTGTATGTACTTTTCACATTTGTCTTTCATCCCGGCAAGCCGTTCTCGCCGCCTGTGGCGGCGTTTGCAATTCTGATCCCATCCCGGCCCTCCCTCGGGGAGGGAGATGGCGTACGCTCCGCACGGTTCGTACAGTTGTGCCGTTGCACGAACACACAAAGGTAAAATAAAAGAAACGGACGCACAAAATTTTCCGCGCCTAATATTGAAAACTGCTGCCGCCGATGAATTCGCGCAGGATCGACGTGGGCGGGACCTCGTCGGGCGCGATGGGGATGAAGTTGTCGAGGAACTTGAGCATGCGCCGCGCCTCGTCGTACTCCGGAACCGTGTCGGGGACCTCGCGGAGGATCTTCTCGGCGAAGGGCCGCAGCACCGAAATCTCGTAGAACAGCGACGAGTTGAGCATGATGTCGGCGTTCTCCTGGTAGGGGAAGATGTGTTTCTCCTCGCCCCGGCGCACCGAGGCCCAGCGCGAAAGCGTCGAGAGCGCGTCGGCGCCGCGCTGGCGGTAGTCGCGCGTCAGGCGCCGCAGCAGGCGGTTGTCGGTGGTGGCGATGCGCGAGAGGTTGTCCATCGCCACCGACGTGAAGCACGAGATGTAGATGCGGAACTTCTGCGCGTCGGGGATCGAGGGCGTGAGGCGCGGGTTCAGCCCGTGGATGCCCTCGATGATGAGGATCGAGCGTTCGTCGAGCGTCAGCGGCGCGTTGTGCCACGTGCGGCGTCCCGTGATGAAGTCGTAGCGCGGGATGTCGACGCTCTCGCCCCGGATCAGGCGCGCCAGATGGTCGTTGAAAAGCTCCAGGTCGATGGCTTCGAGCGCCTCGTAGTCGTAGTTGCCGTCGGCGTCGCGCGGGGTCTTCTCGCGGTCGACGAAGTAGTCGTCGAGCGAGATCAGCACGGGGTTCAGTCCCAGCACGCCCAGCTGGATGCCCAGCCGTTTGGCCGAGGTGGTCTTGCCGCTGCTGGAGGGGCCGGAGATCAGCACCATGCGGGCGCCGCGCGAAAGGTGGGCGTCGTAGATGGTGTCGGCCACCCAGGCGAACTTGCGCTCGTGGAACGCTTCGGCGAGTTTGATTAGGCCGCCGCCGTCGCCCGCGAGCACCTTCGAATTGACGTCGCCGACGGTGGGAACGCCCATGATCCGGACCCACGACTGGTACTCCTGGAAGATGCCGAACATCTTCTCCTGATGTACGTTGCGGTGAAGCGTGTCGGGCGACGTGCGCAGCGGAAGGGCCAGGTAGAAGCCGTTGTAGTAGGGTTCGATGTCGAACAGCGTGACATAGCCCGTCGAGGGGGCCAGCGAGCCGTAGAAGTAACCCGCCGTGTCGTCGAGCGTGTAGAGCTGGCTGTAAAGCCGCGGACGGGTGTCCAGAAGCGCGATCTTGTCCGTGAAACCCTCCTCGGCGTAGCGGGCGCGGACCTCGGTGGTGAGCATGCGCTGGCGCGTGATGGGCAGGTTGCGCACGGAGAGTTCCCGCATGCGGTCGCGGAGCTGCGCCGCCTCGTCGGGGGTGAACTCGTCGATGCCGTCGATCTCGCAGTAGAACCCGCTCTGGCCCATCGAGTGGCGGATGTGGAGCGTCTGCCCCGGGTAGAGGTCCTTGACGGCCTTTTGCAGCAGGAACCACGCGGTGCGCTGGTAGACGCGGATGCCGGCGAAGGAGGTGATGTCGACGAAACGGATCGTCACCGGGGCATATATTTTGTAATTCAACTCCTTGATGCGGTTGTTGACGAAGGCTGCGAGGAAGGGGTGAAGGCCGGGCGTGAGGCGTTCGGCGACCTCCAGCAGCGGGGTTCCCATCGGGACCTCCAGTTCGCCGAAGCCGTTTTCGCAGATGACTTTGATCGTATCGTTCATGGAAAAGTTTTTACAATGTTCGATTCGTAAAGATAGGAATTATTTGTACTTTTGGCAAATCTTCATCCATAAAGAAAAACAATGCCGACGAATATGAAAGGAATGTTCCGGACGGGCCTGATTCTCCTTGCGGCTGCGGCTGCGGCCTGCGCACCCCGTGAACGGACGCTCGTGCTGCTCTCGACGAACGACATGCACGCCAAGATTCAGAATTTTCCGCGATTGGCTGCGGCCGTGGAGAACTGTCGTGACACCGCGCAGCTGGTGGTGCTGGTCGATGCCGGAGACCGCTGGACCGGAAACGCCTATGTGGACATGGCCGCGACGCCCGGCATGCCGATGATCGCGCTGATGAACCGGCTCGGCTACGACGTGGCGACGCTGGGCAACCATGAGTTCGACCACGGGCAGGCGTTTCTGGGCCGCATGATCGACAGCATGGCGTTCGAGGTGGTGTGCGCCAACGTGACGAGCGACACCTGCACCTTTCCGCAGCTGCCGCCCTATGTCGTTCTGGACAAGGACGGCATCCGCATCGGTTTCGTCGGCGTGGTGACCAACTACGAAGGCCCGGGGCATCCTGCGGGCAATGCGTCGAGCTTCGAGGGACTGGAGTTTCCCGATCCGCAGGCGATGGCGATGAAGTATGCCGCCGAATTGCGTCCGAAGGTCGATCTGCTGGTGCTCGTGTCGCACATGGGCGACGACCGAGACGTGGAGCTGCTCGGAAAGGAGACCCGGTTCGACGTGGTGATCGGCGGACATACCCATGTGAAGGTCGATTCGCTGGTGAACGGCACGCTTCTGACGCAGACCGGGAAATATCTTAAAAACGTGGGCGTTACGGCGGTCCGGTTTCGCGGCGGGAAGATCGAAGGCATCGAATCGCGCCTCGTGCCGCTGGACGGTTATGCGCCCGATGCGTCGTATCAGGCCGAGGTGGACCGCTACTATGCCGATCCCGAGCTGAACAAGCCCGTCGGAGCGTTCGCCGGACCGGCCGACAAGTGGGGCCTCGCCAACTGGATGGCCGCGTCGGTGGCCGACGAAGCCGATGCCGACGTCGGGTTTTACCACATCGGCGGCGTGCGCCTCGACTCGATTCCGGCGGGCGGGGTCGGTGCGGCGAAGGTGTACGACCTGGAGCCGTTCGGAACCGAGATCGCCACGATGCGGATGACTCCGGCCGACATGCGCCGGATGATCCTCTCGAAGTACAATGACGAGGAGAACCGCAAGGAGGCGCACCGGATCGACCTGATCTCGACGACGCCCTACGTCATCGTGACCGACGCCGCGGACAACGCCCTCGACGTGCGTTTCCCGAAGTTGCGCGAAGGCAAGGTGTACGAAGTTGCGGTCAGCGACTATGTTTACAGGAATTACAAGGACCTGAACTACACCGACGGGAAACTCACGGGAACGGCGGTCGCGGGCGTGCTGCTCGAAGAGTTGCAGGATGACGGTCCGCTGACTCCGGACAACAGGCCGCGGCAGAAAATAATTCGGAATTCATAATTGGGGATTTTGCAGAGCCGGGTTTTGTCTGTAAACTGAATAATTCTGAATTCCGGATTTTGAATTCTGAATTATAAGAATTACCTTTGTAGCCCTCGCGCGCGTGCAATGATGCCGTAAGCGAGGGCTATAACTTTTAATATTAACCAATTAACGAGCGATTGTATCGCAAAAATTTCCACAATGGAAGAAGTAAAGAATGTAGTTGCAAACGAGAATTTCGACTGGAACGCCTTTGAAAACGACCTGGGCGTGTACGACCAGGACAAAGCCCAGATCACCGAGGCTTACGACAAGACGCTTTCGAACGTCAACGTCGGCGAAGTGGTCGAGGGAACCGTAACGGGCGTCAACAAGCGCGAGGTTATCGTCAATGTCGGCTATAAGAGCGAGGGTATCATCCCCGTATCGGAGTTCCGCTACAACCCCGACCTGAAGGTAGGCGACAAGATCGAAGTCTACGTGGAGTCGGCCGAGGACAAGAACGGCCAGCTGGCCCTTTCGCACAAGAAAGCCCGGCAGCTCAAGTCGTGGGACCGTGTCAACGAAGCGCTGGAGAAGGACGAAATCATCAAGGGTTACATCAAGTGCCGCACGAAGGGCGGTATGATCGTCGACGTGTTCGGCATCGAGGCGTTCCTGCCCGGATCGCAGATCGACGTGAAACCCATTCGCGACTACGACGTATACGTGGACAAGACCATGGAGTTCAAGGTCGTGAAGATCAATCAGGAGTTCCGCAACGTGGTCGTGTCGCACAAGGCGCTCATCGAGGCCGAACTCGAAGCCCAGAAGCAGGTCATCATGTCCAAGCTGGAGAAGGGCCAGATCCTCGAGGGAACCGTCAAGAACATCACCTCCTACGGCGTATTCGTCGACCTGGGCGGCGTGGACGGCCTGATCCACATCACCGACCTCTCGTGGGGCCGCGTAAACCACCCCGAGGAGATCGTGGCGCTCGATCAGAAGATCAACGTCGTGATCCTCGACTTCGACGAGGCCAAGAAGCGCATCGCCCTGGGTCTGAAGCAGCTCACCCCGCATCCGTGGGAGGCGCTCGATCAGACGCTCAAGGTCGGCGACAAGGTGAAGGGCCGCGTGGTTGTTATGGCCGACTACGGCGCGTTCGTCGAGATCGCTCCCGGTGTGGAGGGTCTGATCCATGTTTCGGAAATGTCGTGGAGCCAGCACCTGCGTTCGGCACAGGAGTTTATGAAGGTCGGCGACGAAGTCGAGGCCGTTATCCTGACCCTCGACCGCGAGGAGCGCAAGATGTCGCTCGGCATCAAGCAGCTTACGCCCGATCCTTGGGAGAATATCGAAGTCAAGTATCCCGTCGGCACGAAGACCACGGCCAAGGTGCGTAACTTCACGAACTTCGGCGTATTCGTCGAGATCGAGGAGGGCATCGACGGTCTGATCCACATTTCGGACCTGAGTTGGACCAAGAAGGTGAAGCATCCCGGCGAATTCACGTCGGTAGGCGCCGACATCGAGGTCGTGGTGCTGGAGATCGACAAGGAAAACCGCCGTCTGTCGCTGGGACACAAGCAGCTGGAGGAGAATCCCTGGAATGAGTTCGAGAACCAGTACTCGGTGGACAGCATCCACGAGGGTACGATCACCGAGATGACCGACAAGGGCGCAGTGGTTGCCCTGGGCGAGAACATCGAGGGCTTCTGCCCCGCGCGTCAGCTCGTCAAAGAGGACGGCACGACCCCGAAGACGGGCGACAAGCTCAACTTCAAGATCCTGGAGTTCTCGAAGGCCACCAAGCGCATCACCCTTTCGCACCTGCGTACGTACGAGGAGGCGAAGCGTGCCGAAATCGCTGCCGAGAAGGCCGAGAAGCGCGCTGCTGCCGACGCTACGAAGTCGACCGTGAAGAAGATCAACGCTTCGGTCGAGAAGACGACGCTCGGCGACATCGCCGGACTGGCCGCTCTGAAGAGCGCCATGGAGGCTGCCGAGGCCAAGTCGGCCAAGAAGGCTGCCGCCAAGAAAGAGGACGAAGAGTAATCTCCGCTGAAAAGAGGACGGGGGGAAGATGCCCCTCCGTATCCGATAACCGGATGCCCGCACAGGAAACTGTGCGGGCGTCTTTTTTTTGTGCCGGGACGGCGGCGCGCGGCGGGAGCTGTCTGCGGGGCGGTTTGTTTATGGGATGGTCTGTCTGCGGGATTGTCTATGGGACGGACAGTTTGCGGCTCCGGAATCTTTTCAAGGACGAGGTCAGGGCCGGAACCGGGGAACCGGACAGGGAAACAGGGAAACAGGGAATCGGGGAATCGGGGAATCGGGGAATCGGGGAATCGGGGGCGGAAGTCCGGTCGGTTAGTGGTCAATGGTCGGATCGGTCGGCCAATCGGCGGCCGGTTTGCAGGCCGGATGTTTCCGGGGCGGGGCGAATGGCCTTTTTTGCGTTCGCCGAAATATTTACGGCGGATTTCTTGCACCGTGCGCAATAACCCGGTATATTTACAAGTCAGAACTGAAGAAGCAAACCGATAGATGATGAAAAAGTTGATTTTAGGCCTGTTGTCCGCGCTGGCGCTCCTTCCGGGCGGCATGCTGCGGAGCGGGGATGTCCGCGCCGCCGAAACCTTCGCCGTGCAGTCTCCTCGCAGGGATCACTGCGCGAACCCTCACGCGAATTGTCATGGGGAGCGTTACGAAGATCGGCGCGGGAGATATACCAAAGACAGCTGGTCGGTATATTACCGCGGCCGGAAGGTCGAGGGGGCTTCGGTATCCTCGTTCGCCGATCTGGGCGGCGGTTACGGCAAGGACAATTGGACGGTGTATTACCGCGGCCGGAAGGTCGAGGGGGCTTCGGTATCCTCGTTCGCCGATCTGGGAGGCGGGTACGGCAAGGATAATTGGACGGTGTTTTACGAAGGCCGGAAGCTGGAAGGTGCCTCGGCCATGTCGTTCGAGTATAAGGGACGGGGTTACGGCAAGGACAACTGGAACACCTATTTCCGCGGGGAGCAGCTCCGGCCCGGGCAGTCGCCGGACGGGATGCTCGGCGGCGGTTATGCGAAAGACAGCTGGTCGGTATATTATCGGGGGCGAAAGGTGGAAGGCGTTTCGGCTTCGTCGTTCGAATATCTGGGCGGCGGTTACGGCAAGGACCCCTGGAAGGTGGTCTATCAGGGACGCGAAGTGCCGGGCGCATCGTCGTCGTCGTTTGAAGAGCTTGGGTGGGGTTACGCCAGGGACGCGTGGAAGGTTTACTACTGCGGCGAGGTGATTCCGGGTGCTTCCCCGGCGACGTTCCGTATTCCGGACCGGCGGTAACGGGCGATTTGCGTTATATATGGGGCTTTCTTTGCAGGAAGCCCTTTTTTTGCGCCGTGCCGTGTGGGGATTCGGGCACTGTTTTTGTCTTTGCGGGGTAAACGACGAAACGAATGAACAGACTGAAACCCCATCTGGCCCTGTTGGTGTGCAACGTCCTCTGGGCGATGGATTACCCTTTTTACAACATAGTCCTGCCGCATTACGTGCATCCGATGGCGATGGTCTCGGCGTCGCTCGTCGCCACGGCGCTCTTTTCGCTCGTGCCGCTGCTGTGGCAGAAGGCCGAGAAGGTCGAGCGGGCGGATATTCGCAAACTGATCGGCGCTGCGCTGCTGATCGGCGTATTGCGCAAGGTCTTCATCATGTACGGTTTGTCGATGACCTCGCCGATCGACGGTTCGATCATCGACACCATCGTGCCGCTGCTGGTGCTGGCGCTCTCCGTGCTGCTGGGAATGGACCGTTTCACCCGGCTCAAGATCACGGGACTCGTGCTCGGCATGGCGGGAGCTGTGGCGGTGGTGCTGGCCGGGGCCTCGTCGTCGCACGCGCATTCGCATCTCTGGGGAAACGTGATGATCTTTCTATGCGCCTGCGTCACGTCGGTGTATATGGTGTGGTTCAAGCGGCTGATCGCCAAGTACCGCATTACGACCGTGCTGCGCTGGCTCTACTGCGCGGCGGCGGTCATGGCCCTGCCGTTAGGTATCGGCCCGATCGTTCACACCGATTTCGCGGCCATTGCCCGTCACGCCCTGTTTCCGACGCTTTTCGTGCTGACGGTTCCGACTTATATCCCCAACCTGATGCTCAACTATGCCCTCAAAACGGTACAGCCCACCGTGTCGAGCATCTACACCTATTTGCAGCCCGTGCTGGCGATCGCCATTTCGGTAGGGATGGGGCTGGACAAGCTGCATGCCGATACGGTGATTTTCGCACTGGTGATTTTCGTGGGGGTGGGGCTGGTGCTCCGGTCCTACACGGTGAAGCCGCGGCAGGCCGATCCGCCTGCTGCGGGGCCGCATTGACGAACGTCGTCAACCAAAAAGAGCCTCCCGCATCGGGAGGCTCTTTTCATACAAATGTCTTTTCGCGTTACTCGGCAGCGGAAACCGAGAACTTGATCGTAGCCTTGACCTCCTTGTGCAGGCGGACCGTAGCCTCGAACTCGCCGACGGTCTTGACGGCCTCGACGCTGATCTGCTTGCGGTCTACGGTGATGCCCTTGGCGGCGAGCGCCTCGGCGAGGTCCGTTGCCGTGACCGTACCGAAGAGTTTGCCCTCCTCGGCCTTCACCGACAGCGACAGCGGCAGGTTGGCGATGGTCTCGGCCAGAGCCTGTGCGTCGGCCAGGATCTTGGCGTCCTTGTGGGCGCGCTGCTTGAGGTTCTCGGCGAGGACCTTCTTGGCGGCGGCGGTAGCCGACTTGGCGTAGCCCTGGGGGATCAGGTAGTTGTTGGCGTAGCCGGGCTTCACGTTCACGATGTCGTTGGCGTAGCCCAGGTTTTCGATATCTTTGATCAGAATTACTTCCATGGTCTTGTCCTCCTTTTAATTATTTCATGCAATCGGTTACGAAGGGCAGGATGGCCAGGTGGCGCGCACGCTTCACGGCCTGGGCGACCTTCTTCTGGAACTTCTGCGAAGTACCCGTCAGGCGGCGCGGAAGAATCTTGCCCTGCTCGTTGAGGAACTTCTTGAGGAACTCGCCGTCCTTATAATCTACGTACTTGATGCCGAGCTTCTTGAAACGGCAGTACTTTTTCTTCTTGACGTCTACCGATACGGGATTCAGGTAACGGATTTCCGACTGTGCTTTGTTGTCCTGTGCCATGGTTTACTCCTCCTGCTTGTTAGAAAGTTTTGCACGACGCTTCTCCGAATATTCCACGGCGTATTTGTCCTGCTTGAAAGTTAAGAAACGGATCACGCGCTCGTCGCGGCGGTACTGCGTTTCGAGCGTGTTGACGAGCGAGCCTTCGCCCGTGAACTCTACCAGGAAGTAGAAACCGGTGGTCTTCTTCTGAATAGGGTAGGCGAGCTTGCGAAGGCCCCACGACTCCTTGTTCACGATCTGACCGCCGTTTTCGGTGATGACACCCTGGAATTTGTCAGCGACTTCCTGCACCTGTGCATCGGACAGAACCGGCGTGACAATGAAAACGGTTTCGTAATTGTTCATAATGCTTTTAATTAGTTAATTAAATCCCCAAAGGGACCGCAAAGATACACATTTAAATTAAAAATGAAAAATTAAGAATTAAAAATTTGTCAGTATTTGGATTATCTCTGCTTTTTCCTATCTTTGTGGAACATACTGACAAACACGGAAAGTGTAAGTTTATTCCCGATAAGCGAACGTAGGAAATTCTCTTTGGCGAGGAATAGGCAGACTTCTTGCCGCTTACGCAGGCTCCCCGCAGGGTAGAACTGCGGGGGGCCTGCTCTCGACTGCGCTTCGGGCGGACTTCCGCAATTTGTTTCCTGAAAATGGTGCCGGATTATGGGATTTTGCGTATCTTATCAGCGAATTCAATCCTAATGCTAACCCGATGATAAGACATTGCTTTTTCTTGATTTTTGCCGTGCTTCCGTTTTGCGGCTTGCAGGCGCAGGATACGGCCATAAGCCCCCGTTATCCGGGGGCCGGGTGTTTCGAGGGTGAGGTGGCTGTCGGGGCGACCTTTGGCTATGCCTCGCTCGGAAGCTTTGACAACGATGCGGCGGGCTTTTGCCTGGTCGCTGAAAGTCGTTACAATTTCCGGAGAACTCCCTTCGATGTGGGTTTGCGGCTCGGCGGGTCGTGTTACTCGCGGCTGGCTGCGGGCGTCTGCTCGCAGGACCCTTTTATGATGTTCAGCCTGATGGCCGTTGCGGATTACAACCTGCATCTGACGCCGAAAGTGGCGTTGTTCGCGGGAGCAGGGATCGGTGGGGCGTATGTCCTCCGAACGGCCGAAGGGGCTGTCTCCGATACTCCGTCCAGCGACTGTGCGGCATTTTGCGTGATGCCGCGCGTTGGCTGCGAATGCTGGAACCGGCTGCGCGTCACGCTGGGTTACACCTGTACGGAGCGGGCCAACCGCCATCTGTCGCTCACGTTCGGAATAGCCATCGGCGGCGGGCGGCGGTAAGACGCTTATTCTTCCGGGAACCCTTGTGCCTTCAGCTTTATGTCCTGCCCGTCGGGCGTCACGAGGTAACAGCCCGTGGAGGCGGGGGTGATGTGGCCGATGACGTCCACAAGGCCCAGCCGCATGATCTGTTCCTGCATCGAAAGCGGCACGGTGAAGAGCAGTTCGTAGTCCTCGCCGCCGTTCAGAGCCGCAACGACCGGGTCCGAGTGCATCTCCTCGGCCAGCGCCGAGGTCTGCCGGGCGATCGGGATGCGTTCGAGGTAGATGCGCGCGCCGCAGGCCGACGATTTGCAGATCTGCATCAGGTCGCTCGCCAGGCCGTCCGAGAGGTCGATCATCGACGTGGGGCGGATCTTTTCTTCGGCCAGCGCACGGACGATGTCGGTGCGGGGGCGCGGCTTGAGGTATTTTTCAAGCAGGTATTCGTAGCCCTTGAACTGCGGCTCGGGGTTCTCCACGTCGGCAAGCACCCGCTTTTCGCGTTCGAGCAGTTGCAGGCCCATGTAGGCGGCCCCGAGGTTGCCCGTGATGCAGACGAGGTCGTTCTGCTGCGCACCGCTGCGGTAGACGACCTTCTCCTTTTTGGCGTAGCCAAGCGTGGTGACGGTGATGACCAGCCCCGTCATCGAGGCGCGCGTGTCGCCGCCCACGAGGTCGATCTCCTGCTCCTTGCAGGCGAAGGCGATGCCTTCGTAGAGGTCCTGAAGAGCTTCGACGGGCAGTTTCGACGAGACGCCGAGCGACACGGTGATCTGCGCCGGGAGGGCGTTCATGGCCAGGATGTCGCTCACGCCGGCCGTCACGGCCTTGTAACCCAGGTGTTTGAGCGGAAAATAGGTGAGGTCGAAGTCGACGCCTTCGTAGAAGGAGTCGGTCGTGCAGAGCACCGCTTCGCCGCGTCCCGGGGCGATCACCGCGGCGTCGTCCCCCGCGCCCTTGAGCGTCGAGGCGTTCTTCGGGGTGAATCCGCTGGTCAGCAGGTCGATGAGTCCGAATTGTCCGAGCGAAGCGATCTCGGTGCGCTTTTTCTGGTCCATGAATCTAAAATTTTTTACAAAATTAAGGAAATACTCTTGTTTCCCCAAAAAATAACGTAATTTTGCCCGGTCCAAATTACTAAAAGGGTTAGTTATGGTAAATATCGTCTTATTCGGCGCTCCGGGTTGCGGCAAAGGCACGCAGGCACAGCGCCTGAAGGAACACTACGGAATCGATCACGTTTCCACGGGCGAGGTGATCCGTGACGAGATTCGCCGGGGTACGGAACTGGGACAGAGCATGGAAGCCTACATCAAGGCCGGGCAGCTGGCTCCCGATGAGATCGTAATCGGCATGATCGACCACTATGTCACCGGGCACATGAACGCCGCCGGCTGTATTTTCGACGGCTTTCCCCGCACCACGGTTCAGGCCGAGGAGTTCGACAAAATCCTTGCCGGACACGGCCTGAAGGTCGATGTGATGATCGACATCCACGTCCCCGAGGAGGAGCTGGTGCGCCGCATCCTGCTGCGCGGCAAGGATTCGGGACGCGCCGACGACGCTTCGGAAGAGGTGATTCGCGGGCGTCTGGATGTTTACCGCGAGCAGACGGCCGTCGTGGCGGACTACTACGCCGCACAGGGTAAATACGCCTCGGTCAACGGTACGGGGACGATGGAGGAGGTTTTCTCCCGCATCGCCGCGGTGATCGAAGGCCTGAAATAGCGGGGCAGGCCCGGAGGGGCCGGGAAGCGCTCCCGAAATGAAAATCGTCCCTGCCGGAGTTGTCTCCGGCAGGGACGATTTGTGTGAAATCCAAATCCGCCGGACGTCGCTTGTCGTCGCGCCGGGCGGGATACGGAAAAAGCCGCCCGTTTCCGGTGCGGCTTTTCTGTCTCGGTGCGGGAGCGCTCCTCCCTCGGACGAAGATTTAGAGTGCGTTCACGTGAAGCTGGATCGAACTCTTCAGGTTCGCAGCCTTGTTCTTGTGCACGATGTTGTGCTTTGCCAGTTTGTCGAGCATAGCGGTTACCTTCGGAAGCAGGGCCTCGGCGGCGCTCTTCTCGGTGGTCGTGCGCAGGGCCTTCACGGCGTTGCGGGCCGTCTTGTGGAACAGGCGGTTGTGAGCGCGCTTCGTCAAGGTCTGGCGAATTCTCTTCTTCGATGACTTATGGTTTGCCATAATCCGTTAATTTTTATTTTTTACTTTTTTTCAGTCGTTTGGCTTGAAACGGCCTTGGCCGCTTTCGGATAGACCCGGGGGTCCGCTCCTCGAAAAGTTTTTTCACCCGTAGGGGGCGTGTTCGGCGGTGCATTTTTCGATTCCGGTCTCCCGTCTTCCTTTTTCGCGCCCCTCTTCCGGCCCCTTCGTTCGTAGCCCATAGGAGAGTCGAACTCCTCTTTCAAGAATGAAAATCTTGCGTCCTAACCGATAGACGAATGGGCCTTTACCACTATCGCATGCCCCGAACGGGGTTGCTTTAGCGGTGCAAAGGTAAGCAAAAAAGTGACTTGTACAAAAAATATGCGAAAAAATTACGGATTTTTTGCCGGAAGTCCCTCGGACGGTCGTTTCTTGAGCTGTCAGCGTAGCCGTACGGTCCGCGTCTCGGGGTCGAAGCGGGCGTTTTCGCCCGAGAAGAGACGCTCGATCAGTCCGCTGCCGACCATCTCCCCCGCAGGGAGGTGGTGGAGCGAAGGGGTGTCGATCAGCGCCACCGAGTCGCAGAGCGAGAGCGCCACGTCGAGGTCGTGCGTCGAGAAGAGGATGCACTTGCCCTCGTCGCGGGTCAGCCGCCGGAGCAGCGTCGCCAGCTCGTAGCGGTTCGGGAGGTCGAGGAACGCCGTGGGTTCGTCGAGCAGGATGACCGGGGTGTCCTGGGCCAGCGCGCGGGCGATCATCACCCGCTGGCACTCGCCGTCGGACATGCGGTCCATGGTCTTGCGGGCGAAGGCCGACATCCCCACCAGGCGGAGCGAGCGTTCGACGACGGCGCGGTCGGCCTCCTGCATGCGCCCGATCCAGTTGGTGTAGGGGGCGCGTCCCAGCGCTACGACGTCCTCGCAGGCGAGGTTGGCGATACGGACCTTGTCGGTGGTGACGAACCCCACGGTCGTGGACAGCTCGTGGGGCGTGAGCGACGCCAGCGGGCGGCCGCAGAGCGCCACATCGCCGGAGACGGTCGTTCCGAGACCTGCAATGGCCCGCAGCAGGGTGCTTTTGCCCGTGCCGTTGCGGCCGATCAGCGCGGTCAGCGACCCTTGGGCGAAGGCGGCGGTGACATCTTCGAGCAGCGTGCGGCTGCCGTAGGAGAGCGTGATATGGTTGAGGGCGATACTCATGTCAGAAGATATTGCGGTTGCGGACGACGACGAAGATGACGACCGGAATGCCCATCAGGGCCGTGATGGTGTTGATCGGCAGGGCGAGGCTCTTGGCGACGAGGTCGCAGACCAGAAGCAGGGCCGCGCCCGCGAGCATCGACCCCGGCATCAGGATGCGGTGGTCGGCCGAGGCGAAAAGCATGCGTGCGAGGTGCGGCACGGCCAGCCCGATGAAACCCACCGGGCCGCAGAAGGCGGTGACGGTGCCCGCGAGCAGGACCGTGGAGAGGAAGATCAGCGTGCGCGTGCGCTGCACGTTGAGTCCCATCGTGCGGGCATAGTTCTCGCCTAGCAGCAGCAGGTTGAGCGGCTTGATGACGGCGACGGCGAGCGCCAGTCCCGCGGTGACGACGGGAAGCAGCAGCGCGAGCTGGCTGCCCGTGACGTCGCCCAGCGACCCCATGGTCCAGATGACGAACGATTTGAGCGCCGCCTCGCTCGACAGGTATTGGAGGATTTCGACCACCGAACTGATGCCCGAACCGAGCATCATGCCGAGGATGAGGATGACCATGATGTCCTTGATGCGGCGGCTGACCGCCATCACGATGGCCAGCACGAGCGCCGAGCCGAGCCACGCAGCCCCGGCCACGCCCAGCGACCGGACGAACGAGTGTCCCGCGACGCCCAGCAGGGGGGCGCCCAGCAGGAACAGCGCGACGCCGAGTCCTGCGCCCGAGCTGACGCCCAGCACGTAGGGACCGGCCAGCGGGTTGCGGAAAAGGGTTTGCATTTCGAGTCCGCCGGCAGCGAGGGCCGCGCCGGCGAACAGGGCTGTGACGGCTTTCAGGAGCCTGATCTTGAGGATGATGTCGCTGGTGGCAGGGTCGCAGGAGCCGCCTGTGAGCGCCGCCCAGACATCGCCCAACGGCACGGCGACCGATCCGACGGCGAGGTCGGCGATGAAAAGCGCTGCGGTGAGCAGCCCGAGCGCCGTGAAAAGGAACGTGGTTCTGCGTGCGGTCATTTAGCGGTATTGGAATTTGAACGAGATTTTGTAACGGGCGCCGGCGAAGCCGTAGCGCGAATCGCGCCTGACGTCGGCCCGTCCGTCGGCGTAGTGGCGGAATCGCGTGCCGGACCCCTGCGCCTGCGCGGCGGGCTGAAGGCAGAGGGGCGAAAGGTGGAGAATGGCGGCGTTTTTCATCTTATTCGAGGCGTTTGTAATAACAGGTCGGGACGCTGTCGCCCAAGAAGATCGTCCGCAGGTCGCGCAGCACGAGGTCGGGGCGTACGACGCCCGATTCCCAGAAGTCGGAACCTCCGGCCGGGGTTTGGCGGCGGTTGTTGTTGTAGACGTTCCGGCTGCGCACGACCGGAATGCCGGAAAATTTCGGGTTCTGGGCCGTCAGTTCCGCCAGCGTGTTGCAGGGACCGACGTTGAGCCAGAAATCGGCGGCGTTGGCCAGCAGGTAGGCCTCCTCCATGTCGACGGCCACCGACGTGTCCGAATCGTTCTTCGTGTAGACGTACTCCCCGCCGGCATCCTCGATCAGGCGGATCATGTAGCTCTGCGATGAGGGCAGGAACCAGGTGTCGCGGTAGGGGGTGTTGAGCATCACCTTCGGGCGCGGTGCATCCGGGGCGGGGTGTGCTTTCAGGGCCTGGTAGTCCCGGGCGATCCGTTGCAGCGTGTCGGCCCCGGCCGCGCGCAGGTCGCAAAGCTCGGCCGCGAGGACCAGCCATTCGGCCTTGCCCAGCGGGGATTCTTCCATGTAGTCGCCGATATATATATAGGGGATGCCCAGTTCGCGGAGTTTGCCCGTGACGATGGTGTTTTCGCCCGTCACGCCGTAGAGCAGCATGAGGTCGGGGCGCATGGCGGCGAGCAGTTCGAAATTGAGGTTCGTGTCGTAGCCCACGTCGCGGACCTCGCCGCAGAGACGGTGTTCCCGGACATAGGGATTCGAGATGTAGTCGATGCCCGAGACGCCCGAAATACGCTTGGCCTGTCCGATGGCGTCGAACATCGCCACGTGGCTCGACGACATGCACACCACGTGGCGCACGGGAGCTTTTACGACCTGTCCGGCGAAGTCGGCGGGGGCTTAGGCGTCGTCGCGCAGGATCAGCAGGTGCTGTTCGACGTTCGTGCCGCCCTGCCACGGATTGCGGATCGAGACGAGCGTCGAGGCGTTATTCCCGTTCCCGCGGATGTCGAAGCCCGACGCGTAGGCCGGGGTGTAAATCTCGGTTGTGAAATCGCTCAAAACTGGCCCCGAAGAGCCTCCGCAAGCCGATGCGAGGGCCGCGGAAAAGGTTAGCAGAAGACGTGAAAATCGTTTCATTTCCGCAAAAATAGAAAAAAATCCTGCGGAAATGTGTTTGTTTTTGAAAAATATACTATATTTGCAGTCCCAAAGCGAAGGGTTTTGCTCTTTTGCCGAAGGAATCGGGGCGTAGCTCAGTCCGGTTAGAGTACACGTCTGGGGGGCGTGTGGTCGCTGGTTCGAATCCAGTCACCCCGACTGATGAAAAATCCTTGATATTCAATCGAATATCGAGGATTTTTCTTTTGTGGTATATAGTCCGAAAAATGGCGGTGGTACACAAGTGGTACATAAATGGTCGCTATTCGAAAAATTTCAATCTCAGTCGTTAAGTATTTGGCTGTTGGTTAGTTGCTGTGCTTGGGCCTATATAGTCGCTCCGAACAGGCGGATAATGAATTTTATCAGGTTTGTGGCTATATGAGCTGTAATTGCGTCGCAGTAGCTCCTATTAGTGTTTCATATAACGCTTGTCATCAACAAATAAACCGAAATGATTGGAGTTTTATCAGTAAAAACTTGGTATTATAGTAGTTTCATCCTCTAACTCTTTGTTGTTCGCATTAAATTTAATATTTTAGAGGAAAATTCTTTTGTATTATGGAAGCAAGCAAGGTTATTACTTATAGTCTTTTGGCTCAAATCCGGAATTCGGGCAATTTTGTGAATAGCTCTGTTGAGATATTTGTCCCGATAGTAAAATATGCGTTATATAAATTAATAACTCAATCTGGTGTTTATAAAGGCGCGTCTATAACTGAAATATCTACGTGGATTTGCCAATACTTTGGTTTGGATTTTCCTCCTGCTGTTTTAGAAAAGATTTTATTAAAAATCGGACAAGAAATCAATACTTCTGAAGAACTAAAACTACAAGTATATCGAGATGGTAGTTTTTGGATTAAGAATTATTCATTTGAAGAGTTTAATGATATCTATGAAACCAATCGTCAACAAGTCGAATTGGTGCAAACGATGTTTAAGCAGTTTTGCGATATTAATGATGTTAAAAAAGATTCATACAATACAATATTTGATTTTGTAAATCTGAATAAACTCAAAATATCGAATTATCTTGCAAATCGAGATTATAGTGTAAATGGGAGTAAATTTTCTATAGAGGCCCAATTTGTGGAATATTTCAGAAATATCCCCGGTTGCTACGAGGTAATTCGAAAAATTTATTTAGGCTCTATTTTATCTTGCTATCTTTCTGAATATGAACCCCAAGATAAAATGATGTCTGATGTAGAGCTTTTATTAGACACGAATTTTATAGTTAGTTTACTTGATCTTAATACTCCAGAGTCTACTACTACTTGCCGACAATTATTGAAAATAGCATCAAGTTTCGGGTATTCCTTGCGTGTTTTGAAAGAAACAATCAAAGAAACGACAGATTTATTATTGAAAAAAGCCGAATATTTTGATAAATCGTTTCTTCCTAAACTCATTAATCCAGAAGATATTTATAAAGCATGTGAACGCCGCAACCTTAATAGAAATGACTTAGAGCGAATTGCTGATAATCTGGAGAATATTTTAGTTGATGAATATAGTATTCTTCAAATTCCATACACTGTTAAATATCAGAATTTGGCTAAAAGTAGTACGGAATATGCAGAATTTAAGAAGATCAGAAATACTGATTTTGCAGCATTACACGATATTATGGCATTGTATTATGTGCGAGAGAAGCGTGGTAAAAAGAAAATAAAACATTTTGAGGATGTAAATTGTTGGTTTGTAAATAATGCTATAAATCATGATAACTCAGATTATGTAGGCTATAAGTTAAGAGGGTATCAGCCAGAAATAATTAGAGCTGACGAATTATTATGTGTGTTATGGTTTATTAAACCAGATATTGGAAATGGCGATTTGACAGATGGCGTTGTTGATACGAATTTGAATGCTTTGATATCATGTACTCTAAATTCATCTTTACCGCAAGCATCCATTATAAAAGAGTTGGATGATAATATTCAGAAATACAAAGATGCCTCAATATCAGACAAAGACATTCTGCGGATTGCGACACGTATTACAACTCATCAACTCAAAAATATTGAGGAATTAAATGAAATTGCAGAGTCAGATAGTAAACAGTTTGTTCAAAAATTGAAAGAAGAGGCTGACAAACAAAAACAAGAGGATGATAAGCGCATTGCTCGGTTTGAAGATGTTTTGAAAAAATTAGAACGACTGTCATCGAAACCGTCTGATATTGAAGTCGAGAAGCGTAAACGGTTTAAATTAATAAATGAGAATAGAGAACGGGATAGAAATGACTATATAAAGAAACAAATTTGTAAATGGCGTTTGAAAACATGGTATTGGGTTGGTGGAATAACTGTTATTTTATTGGTGTGTCTTGCTTGCTATTTAGTATTGCCATCTACCGAAGGAATAGATTGTTTTCTCCAAAAGAAGTCAATATCATTAATTGGGGCATTTATATTGGGAGTTTTTGATCTTTTTGTAATCAAAAATCTTTATGATAAATATTGTAATCATTCGAATATTAATGCTTTTAAGATGAATATTATTGTGCCGGAAGAATTGAAAAATTTAAATAGAATTGAGGATATGCCAAACTGAAAGTTTTTTGCAACTGAATAATAAGTTAGATATTTTGTTCTTTTTAGCTATAAATTACCTTATGGTGCAATGAAAAATGACCTGCCAATATGTTTTGGCAGGTCATGCAAATTTTACTCCGCCGATGTCCCGATCAGCAACAGAATCGAATAGTCGGTTTCAGCCAGTGTTTCATCCGTACCGCAGCCCCAGACGATATTTACCTGCGGGGCAAATTTGTGGATGACGGTTAAAAGGCTGCATAGGTCGTCGAAACTTATTTCCGAAACGGGATGATAGCTTACTTTTACAATCACGTCGAGGTCGGCTTCGATGTGTCGGGCTTCCAATTCGGTGCGGAGTTGCTCCGCCAAGACGGGTATTGCTCCCTCGACCGTAATTAGGGCACAAGATGCCGCGCTATTCAAAATGCGGTCGAAATCGTTCCGGACGATTTGCACCATGTCGTCTTCCGATGCGCTAAATTGGGTGTTGAGATAGTGTCTGATTTCTTCTTTGTTTTTCATGTGATTTTGTTTTTGGGTAATACATTCCGGCTGTGAATACGCAGGTCGTTTCTGCCGATATGTACTGGTAGATCGCCGTTGTGGCTTGCTTATTTAAGCCCTATACACTGGCTTGAAATAGGCGGTTAATGAATTTTATCGAGTTCCCGACTACATGAGCCGTAATCGCACCGCAGTATCTTCTGTTGGGATTTAACAAAGCGACCTGCCGGGTTGCGGCAGGTCGGGACAACTAAGAATGGTCGGGATAAAGATTCGGAAAAAGATGTGGATAACAACTTACAGCTATGTGCTTTATCCTCGACCGAAATTATATACGAAAGTAATTATTATTCGTCTTTTTCTGATTTACGGGTGCGATAAAAAATTAGAAGACCCAATACGACGGTTGCGGATGTTATGCCTGTTAGCATGGTTTTGTATAAACGATCTGCAAAATATCGAATTTCAGAGCGAATAGCCGCATTTGTATTTGCCACTTCTTGAAGAATTTGTGACATGATCGTATTGCGGCTTTCGTACTGGTCAGGAGAAATAGAATAGTCGGATGGCCATATGGCGTCATGAGTAACATTCATAGTAACATATGGAACTATCATTAGAAATAAAATCCACAGCACCCGTTGGTTGAATTAAAAAGTTAGTAAAATGACAAATGAAAGGTTGTGCAT
>NZ_QTXM01000015.1:0-82620 GCF_003461645.1 Alistipes sp. AF14-19 | reverse complement strand
TCGTAAAATTGGTCTTGTTAAAGATGCTTTATTTTAATTCAACCAACGGGTTTATGATATGTTTCATGTCGGATATATCACATATCTGTCCTGGTTGCGCCGGGACCCTGATTATAGCGCTTATATCAAGCGGTTAAAAGCCGAACGCAGGGCGGATATGGAAGCGCGAAAGGCCGAGAGGATGAAGAACCCCCGCAGGGCACGCAGAACACCCGCGCAGCACCGGGTTAGAAAGGTGTCCTGACCTGTTCCCTGAAGACTGCGAAACCCGAACAGTTGCCGCCCGTCGATCATTTCGGCGGGCGGTATTATTTTCTATTCCAAAACTCCGGAAAACGTGGTCAATGAAAAGGGCCACTATTTTGACCACAAACGAAAATTCCGAAAAACGTGGTCAAATACAGAATATCAGCCAGCAAAAAATCAATACCAAAACTCCAAAAAACGCCTACAATTTAAACGTAGGCAAAATTGTAGGCCTAAATGTAGGCAAACGAAAACTCCAAAAAGCGCCTACAAATACAGACTATCGAATCACCAAAAAACAATACCAAAACTCCGAAAAACGCCATGTTTTCAAAACATAGCAAAGAGCATGGCGAAAAGCATGGCAAACGAAAACTCCCAAAAACGCCATGCTTTAAGGAGAAATTTTACTTACCAAAATTCCTTATCAAATACAGAATACCCGAAAGGCGTAGATAGCATTCGTTGAATGCAGATTGGTTGCTAACAGGTCGGGGAGAAATTTTGCTTACCAAAACTCCAAAAAACGTCACCTTTTACTGAATACCCGACAGGCGAAGAGAGTTTCGAGAAGAATGTCGCCGATGTTGCTGTAGATAAGGTTTTCAAACTGCGAACCGATCGCCTGATTGATCGTCAGCAGATACCTAATGGTATCTCCGAAGAAAATCTATTGAGATTTCTCTCATATTATAACGATGTAAATCCTATTTGGCTGTTGACTGGAGAAGGAGAAATTTTGCTTACCAAAACTCCAAAAAACGTCACCTTTTACTGAATACCCGACAGGCGAAGAGAGTTTCGAGAAGAATGTCGCCGATGTTGCCGTAGATAAGGTTTTCAAGTTGCGAACCGATCGTTTGATTGACCGCCAGCAGATACCTATATATGACATGGAGGCCGTCGCTGGTCTTGTTCCGCTGTTTGCAGACCAATACAGCCAGTCGATCGTCGGGTCATGGAGACGACACTGATCCCCAAATGCGACGGAGGACTGCGTATCGTAGGGGATTCGATGTACCCGCTGCTGAAAAGCGGAGACATCGTGTTTTACAAGCAGGTACATGACATCATGCACAGCATTATATGGGGTGAAATGTATCTGATTTCGTTCTATATTGACGGAGACGAGTACGTTTCGGGGAAATACCTGCAAAAATCCGATATACCTGATCACATCGTGCTGGTCAGCTATAACGAGCACCACAAACCGATGGAGATACACATCAACCGCATCCGGGCGCTTGCTTTTATCAAGGCGTCGCTGCGTCTGAACTCGCTCAAATAGGGGACAGATCGGTCATTATACTATAAAGCCCGCACAAACCACGTTTAAATGGTCGTGCGGGCTCGTCTTTGTGGTGAATTACCACTGAATATTGCGGTTACGCATTGAATTGGGGCGTTTCGCCTTGAAATTCCTGCACTGAAATTACGGTAAATTACGCAGCCGAAATTTGACCGTTCTATCCTAACTATCTACTTTACAATCGTTTCATCTCTTTTATCCCTTTTGGAGTTTTCGTTCTGCCCCTTACAGAACCATCCCGGCTGACGCCCGAAATCGTCGCCAGCCTGGGACTCGCTCCGGAGGAGGTCGCAGCCCTGCACGGTCTGGTCGAACGCTGCAACGAGGCGGCTTTGGCCCGGCTCCAGGCTGAATACGATGCGCTGAAAAGACCGGCGGCATCGTTCTCTGACGTCTCCGGTCGGTTCCGCGCTTCTTTCGGACGCAAAAAAACAGGATGCCTTTTCAGACATCCTGTTTTCTCTTTCCGACCGCGGGATTATTTCTTCTCCGTGCGGGTCATGCGCTTCTCCTTGATGCGGGCCTTCTTGCCGGTCAGGTCGCGCAGGTAGTAGATGCGTGCGCGGCGTACGACACCGATCTTGTTGACCTCGATCTTGTCGATGTGAGGCGAGTAGAGGGGGAAGATACGCTCCACGCCCACGCCGTTCGAAATCTTGCGGATCGTGAACATCTTGGTCTTGCCCGAGCCTTTGATCTGGATAACCACACCGCGGAAGCTCTGCACGCGCTCCTTGTTTCCCTCGACGATCTTGTAGGAGACGGTGATCGTGTCACCGGCCTTGAACGACGGCACGTCGGCGTCCGTCTTGGGCCACATCTGCTCGTTGACGAGCTTGATGATTGCGTCTTTGTTCATTGTTGCAACAATTTTTGTGTTTCGCATTCGACATTCCCGCTGCGCCGGGGCTACCATACAGGTCCTTTGCCTGTAATCCCGCGAATTGGTTTGGCTGCGTCTGAAGCATTCGCTTTCCGCCCGCCGTACCCGTCCGCATCTGCCGTAGCGCCCAATGGAAGAGGTTGATATACGCCCGAAAGGGACTGCAAATATAGGAAGAATTTTCCGAACGGTGCAACTATTGCATGAAAAAAGCGCGATATTATTCGTATCTTTGCGGGAAAACGATTTGAAAGATGAATGAAAGACTGATACTCGTAACCAACGACGACGGATACGATTCGAAAGGCATGGAGGCCGCCATAGAGGTCGCCCGGGCCTTCGGCCGCGTGGTGGTCGTGGCTCCCGAGACGACGCAGAGCGGCATGAGCCAGGCCATCACGATGTACAATCCGCTTTACCTGCGCCGCATCCGCGAGGAGGAGGGCGTCGTGGTTTACGCGTTTTCGGGAACGCCGGTCGACTGCGTCAAAATGGCCTTCGACTACCTGCTGCGCGACGAGCGCGTGGACATGGTGATCTCGGGCGTGAACCACGGCTCCAACTCGGCCGTCAACGTCCTCTACTCCGGGACGATGGGCGCCGCCATCGAAGGCAGTTTCTACGGCTGTCCGGCCGTCGGGCTGTCGCTCGACGACCACGGGGCCGACGCCGATTTCGCCGCTGCGGTGGTCTACGGCCGGCGGATCGTCGGCGACATCTTCGCCGCGGAGGTCGAACTGCCGCTGTGCCTGAACGTGAACGTTCCGGTCGGCAGCGTCGGGGAACTCAAGGGAATGAAACTCTGCCGCCAGAACCGCGGTTTCTGGCGCGAAGAGTTCTACCGCCACGAAGACCCCCGGGGCCGGGAGTATTTCTGGCTCACGGGCGAATTCGTCAACGGCGAGCCTGAAGCCACCGACACCGACGAATGGGCGCTGGCCAACAAGTACGTGGCGGTGGTTCCCGTGCAGGTCGATCTGACGGATTACCGCCAGCTGAAGAATCTGACGAAGGTCTTGAAGTGACCGGAGAGGGGCGCCGGACCGGAAAATCGGCGGAGAGCAGTCCGAAGGCGGCATTTTTAATGCTTAATTCTTAATTTTTAATTATTTTTGTCAAAAAATGTCCGCCTATGCTGATCAAGATCCTGTTAGTCATAGCCATCGTCATCCAATGCGTCGCCACGGGCTATGCCCTGCGGTTGGTGCGCACCACCAAATACAATTCGGTGTGGATTCTTTTCATCGTGGGCTTTTCGCTGCTGTCGGTCGAACGCCTCATCCAGCTGCTTCTCGTATCGGGCTTCGAGATCATTCCCCGCTGGTGGTTCGGTTATCTGGGGATCGTGATCTCGGTCTGCCTGTCGATCGGCGTGATGTACGCCCACAAGCTGTTCAAATACATCAACCGTCTGAACCGTCAGCGGTCGCTGCTCAACAAGCGTATCCTCACGGCCGTGCTCCGCACCGAGGAGAAGGCCCGGTCGCGTTTCTCGAAGGAGCTGCACGACGGTCTCGGGCCGCTGCTCTCTTCGGCCAAAATGTCGCTTACGGCCCTCGCGCGTGAGGAGCACGACGCCGAGCAGCGCGAGATCATCGACAATACGACCTATGTGATCGACGAGGCGATCCGCTCGCTGCGCGAGATTTCGAACAACCTTTCGCCCCACGTGCTCAACGATTTCGGGCTGGCGCGGGGCGTGCAGAACTTCATCGACAAGAGCGCTGCGATGCACGACGTGAAGATCCGTTTCACGACGAACCTCCGTTCGGAACGTTACGACACCGACATCGAGGTGATTCTCTATCGCGTGATCTGCGAACTGATCAACAACTCGCTCAAGCACGCCGCCTGCTCGGCGATCAACCTTTCGCTGTCGCAGAACGGCTCGGAGCTGACGCTCGACTATACCGACAACGGCCGCGGGTTCAATCCGCAGGCGATGATGGACTGCGGCATGGGGCTTTCGAACATCGCGTCGCGCATCAACTCGCTGGGCGGCACGTTCGACATCGCCTCGGCCAAGGGCAAGGGCATGCGCGCCGCCATCCGCGTCAATACGCAGGAGGAGCCTGCGCCGCTGAACCGCAACCACAACCGCAAACGCCGCCGCCGATAATGGAACCGTACAAGATCATCCTGGTCGACGACCATTCGCTTTTCCGCAACGGCCTGCGGGGATTGCTCGAACGCTGTGCGGCGTGCCGCGTGGTCGGCGAGGCGGCCAGCGGCGAGGAGTTTCTGGCGATGCTCGGCGGCGTCGACGCCGATGTCGTGTTCATGGATTTCGCCATGCCGGGGCTGGACGGGGCGCAGACGACCGAGCGGGCGCTGGCGCAGCGTCCCGACCTCAAAATCATCACGCTCTCGATGTTCGGCGAGGAGAGTTACTATTCGCGCATGGTCGAAGCCGGAGCGCGGGGCTTTTTGCTGAAGGATTCCGACATCGGCGACGTGATCGAGGCTGTCGAGACGGTGGCTGCGGGCGGCAGCTATTTTTCGCCGCAGCTGCTCTCGTCGCTCACGGGACGCATGCGCACGCGGGAAGACGCCGCGGACGAACAGCTGTCGTCGCGCGAACGTGAAATCCTGGTGGCCGTCTGCCGGGGGCTGTCGAATCAGGAGATCGCCGACGAACTTTTCATCTCGAAGCGCACGGTCGACAAGCACCGCGCCAACATCCTCGAAAAAACCGGCTGCAAGAACACCGCGTCGCTGGTGGTCTATGCCATCCGCAACGGCATCGTCGACATTTAGGGTTCGATTTTATGCGGCAATTTCCGCACATCCCTCACGCGGGGCGAACGGGACGTACGTCGGTACTACCTGTCCGCCCCGCGTCTTACGATGCACAAAACTTGCCGGTCTAAAATCCCCCCCCCTCCGCCTTTTAGGCGGGATTACAGCAGCGGCGAGAACACCCGCATCAGCGACTCCGCCCAGCGGCGCGGCCGCGGGCGGTTGAACCATTCTCCGGGCGTCAGGGCATGACAGCGCGAGGCGTCGTCTTCGAATACCCCAGCCATGCGGGCCGTGAACTCTCTGTCGTAGACAAAGGCGTTGACCTCGAAATTGTGTTCGAAGCTGCGGAAATCCATGTTCGCCGAGCCGATGACGGTCAGGGAGTCGTCGATGATCAGCAGTTTGGAGTGTAGGAAGCCGGGTTTGTAGAAGAGAATCTTCACCCCGGCCTTCATCATGTCGTCGAGATAGGAGTGCGACGCCAGGTCCACGACCTTCGAGTCGGAGCGCGCCGGGAGCATCAGCCTTACGTCGATGCCGGCCAGCGCCGCCACTTGCAGGGCCGAGTTCAGCACGTCGGACGGGAGGTAGTAGGGGGTCTGTATCCAGATTCGCTTCCGGGCGTTCGAGACGGCGTAACTGTCGGCCTGCAACAGTGCCCGCCACTTGCCGAACGGTCCGCTCGGCACGATCTGCAGGATGTCGTCCGTATGGCGTTCCGCCGCGGGGTAGTACTCCGCGCCTGCGATGTGCCGCTTCGTGGTCGCCGACCAGTCGCTCAGGAACGACGCCTGCAACCCCGCCGCGCCGCTGCCCTCGATCCGGAAGTGGGTGTCGCGCCACGATCCCCACTCCGTGCCGCGGACGTAGCGGTCGGCGATGTTCATGCCTCCGATGAAGCCGACGCAGCCGTCGATGACGGCTATTTTGCGGTGGTTGCGGTAGTTGACCTTGCTGGTGAAAAGCGGGAACTTGACGTGCAGGAACGCGAACGCCTCGATTCCCTCGCGGCGCATCCCCTCGAAAAAGGACTTTTTCACGCCGCTGCACCCCACGTCGTCGTAGAGGATGCGCACCTCGACCCCTTGCCGGGCTTTCGCGACCAGCGCGTCGCGCAGGCGGCAGCCCGTCGTGTCGTCGCAGAAGATGTAATACTGGATGTGGATGTGGTGCTTCGCCCGGGCGATCTCCGCAAGCAGCGCCTCCATCTTCGACTTGCCGTCGGTGTAGGGCGTGATGCGGCTGCCGTAGAGCGGCACGGAGTGGATCGTCGCGGCGAGCAGCCGGGCCAGCGGGAGGTGCTCGTCCGGGATGTCGGGCCGTCCGTCGTCGAGAGCCTCTTCGAGCTGCATGGTGATGCGTTTGCGCGTGCGGCGCGAGATGATGCGCTGCTTGGAGAGGTTCTGTCCGAAGAAAAAGTAGAAGACCAGCCCCACGACCGGGGCGAACACCAGCACGATGATCCACGGCAGGGTCTTCAGCGGGTTCCGGTTGTCGGTGATGATGACCAGGACGATGCCGAGGATCGTGACCGTGTAGATTACAAGAAAGGCATATGTCAGTATCTGCTGCATATCCGTCGGTTTCTTCTCATCGCGCGGTTGGGCGTTGCGCGCCGGAAGCGGGGGTTACTGCCTGGGGAAACGCACCGAGTAGAGCAGGTGTTCGAGTCCCCGCATGTAGTTGCGCTTGCGGGGTTTGTTCAGATCGGGGGCGTAGACGTAGCAGTCGAGCGTGAAGACGCGGTTGGTGGCCGTGTCCACGGTCGTATAGCTGACGAACGGGCCTCCCATGAAGTCGCCGTGCACGTCCCAGAATCCGCGGAGTTCGCACCACAGGCGTCCCTCCATGCGGAACAGGCGGTAGTCGGGGGCGAAAGCGTCCGAAGTGATCATGTACGAACCCTCCGCCGGGCCGGGAATCTGCGCCGCGTACTTGTTGCGTGCGGCTACCAGCGCCTCTTCCGTGAGCGACTGCTTGCCTTCGTAGGGGTAGGAGTAGATGAAGAATCCCTGACTGGCGGTCGGGTACTCGTTGCGCGCCCAGATGAAGTCGGGTTTCTGTGCGGCCAGCGTGTAGCCCTTCGGAACCTTCATCTCCACGCCGAACGTTTTGAGAATGGCCGACTCGATGCCGGGGTTGCCATAGGTCTCGTTGGCCTTCACGGCGCGGTCGCGTTCGGCCTTTTCGAGCGCATAGACGAGGTTCTCCCGGTTTTCCGCGAGGTATTTCACCAGCGCTCCGTCGCTGGGGCCTTGCAGCGTCATCACGATCTGCGGATCGGACGTCACGTCGTACTGCACGGCGGTCGTGGTCTCCTTCAGCTCCGGATCGACCAGAATCTTGAGAATGTTGCGGTGATCGGCGACCATGCCCGTGAAGCCGCGTTCGGTGACGCGCAACACGTCGAAGATCGGCTCGATCTGGTTCAGATAGGGCACCGGGGCGGTGAAAATCGCGCGCAGCGAATCTCCGACCTCGCCCGTCCACTCCGCCTGGGGACATACCACGATCAGTTCGTAGGGTTTTCCCTGTGCACTTTTTTTCGAATTGTTCAGGGTCTTGAAGGCGTCGCAGCCTGCTGCCGTCGCGACGATCAGCGCTGCGATCGTTATCCGGAAAAGCGTTTTCATAGTCGGTCGATTCGAGTTGTCTTTATCACAAATATACGTATATTTTTCCAAATGGCGCGGAATTTCACTATTTTTGCCGCGTTATGCGTTTGAAACCGCCAAAAATAGTCCGGCGCCTGATGCCGGACCTGATCTGGGAGATCGACGACGAGGACGGCGTGTTCCTGACTTTCGACGACGGTCCCACGCCGGGCGTCACGGAGTGGATTCTTTCGACGCTGGACAAGTACGATGCCAAAGCGACCTTCTTCGTGCTGGGCAAGAACGTCGAGATGTATCCCGACCTCTACAAGCGCATTCTCGACGCCGGGCACAAGGTGGGCAACCACACCTATTCGCACCAGAAGGGATGGGGCATGAGCCTCGAACGCTATACGGAGGATGTCGATTTTGCCAACGATCTGATCCACAGTGAACTGTTTCGTCCGCCCTATGCGCGCATCACCCCGGCGCAGGCGCGTTTCCTGGGCCAGCGTTACAAACTGGTGATGTGGGACATCATCTCGCGCGACTACAACCGCCGCCTGTCGCCCCGCACCTGCCTGAAGAACGTCACGAAACACCTCGCGCCGGGCGCCATCGTGGTGTTCCACGACAGCGAAAAGGCCTTCCGCAACATGCGTTACGCACTTCCCCGTACGCTGGAAAAGATCCGGCAGATGGGCCTCAAATGCAAGGCGATAGAGCTTTGAGGCCGTTCTGCGGGCGTTTGCAGCGGGCCGTGGCCCCGGGAATAGGAATTTCCGGATTTTTTTCGTAACTTCGCGGCGCGAAAAAACAACAATTATAAACCATATTCCTATGACAATTACAGCAGCTGACATCAAGATCGGCATGTGTATCGAAATGGACGGCAAGACGTTCCTTGTGGTCGATTTCCAGCACTGCAAACCGGGCAAAGGCCCTGCCTTCGTCCGTTCGAAACTCAAGAATCTGGAAAACGGCCGCGTGCTGGAAAACACCTTCTCGTCGGTAAGCCAGAAGATCGAGCAGGTGCGCGTCGAGCGCCGTCCTTATCAGTTCACCTACGAGGATGATCTGGGAGCGCATTTCATGCACACCGAGACTTTCGAGGAGATCAACATCGACCGGAACCTGATCAACAACTACGACCTGATCACCGACGGTCAGATCGTCGAGGTGATGTTCCACACCGAGAAGGAGGCCGTTCTTTCGGCCGAACTTCCTCCGATCGTCGATATGGAGGTGATCTACACCGAGCCGGGCATCAAGGGCGACACGGCGTCGACCAACTCGCTGAAACCCGCGACGGTGAATTCCGCGACGGCGAAGGACGGCGCCACGATCCGTGTGCCGCTGTTCATCAACACGGGCGACAAGATCCGTGTCGACACCCGCACCCGTGAGTACTACGAGCGCATCAAATAGGCGGAAGTTACGGCTTCGAAAAAAGGGAGGACGATGCAGTCCTCCCTTTTTCGTTTCCCTCCCCTCTTCGGGTCACTCGATTGTCAGGCTGCGTCCTTTGGGATATTTCACGGCGTAGCGCAGGCGCAGTTCGCGCTGCTCGCCGGGTTTCAGCTCCAGTCTCCAGGTGACGATGCCGCTCTCCTTGTCCAGCTGGCCTCCGCTCAACTCCTCGGCCGATACAGCGATGGCGCTGTTGCGCGATACGGGCAGCTGGTCGGCGAGCGTCAGCACGACGGGTTCCGGGCGTGTGTTGCGCACGGAGAACTTCCACGCCACGGTCTGTGTCTGGTTCGAACCGATGGCGCGGCGCGACGAATAGTCGTTCTCCTTGGTGCGTTCGATGCGGATGCTCCGGTCGCGGCCCATCGAGAAGCGGAGTGTGTCGCTCGTCTGACCGGGATCGAGGATGCTCTTGCCGACGAACGTGTTTTCGAAATAGACGTTCGCCTCGCCCTGCAACAGGTTGAGTCTCTCCCAGCCGGTGGCCTCCGCCACGAGGAAGGCGTCCTTGTCGATCTTCGGCGTGCTCTGGTAGATATAGGCGGCCGGCAGGTCGAACCTCCCGATTTCGGCTGCGACGCTCTTGCCGTCTGAAGGGATGGTGTAGGGCTGTCTGATTTCGAACTCGTAGCCCAGCTGGCTCTGCGTCTGCTCCACCTCCATCACGGCGCTCTCGGCGTCGAAGTCTGCAAAATCGACTTCCGCCACCTTTCTGTCCGAAGCCGCTGTGCCGCGAATCCGGACACCCGGTGCGGCGCCTGCCAGTTGATTCGAGACGCCGTATCCCATGACGACCACGTCGTCCACCTTCGTCGCATCCTCCTGCATCACGACGTTCATCGTGTTGCCCGTGATTCGCTCCGTTCGGGGTATGTAGCCGACGTAGCTGAATTGCAGGCTGGAAGCACCGTTGGGAACGGTGATCGAGTAGCTGCCTCGGGTGTCGGTGACGGCGCCGATGGTCGTGCCGGGAATCAGGACGGTCGCTCCGGGCAGGGGTTTGCGCTGATGGTCGAGGACTGTTCCCGACACGGTGTTGCTCGTCATGTTGAGGTTGTAGCGGGGCGGGACGAGACCGTAGTCGAGCCGCCAGGTCTGCAATTTCGGGGCGATGCTCCCGGTATTGGGGTTCGACGAGGAGAGCGTCAAGGCGACGTTCTTCCACTCCTCTCCGGTGTTCTGGAAAATATTGGCCTTGTAGGAGATCTCCACCGGCTCCGACAACCCGCCCGAACGGATGTCGTACGAGGGGAACCAGCCGGCGTTGCGGACGTAGTAGGTCAGCGTGAACGACGCCTTGCAGGTCGCGGGGGCTTCGATCCGCACCTCCACTTCGCTCATCGGGTCCGACTGTCTGCCGCCCAGATTCACCAGTTCGGCCAGAATCTGCCGTCTGCGCTCGTTGATTTTCTCTTCTTCCGCGTCGAGGGAGAGCGTCTTGCTTTTCAGCGTTTCCAGCCGTGCGGCATAGTACTCGTTCAACTCCCTGATGGCGGCCAGCGGGGTGGCGACGTTCCGGTTGGCGACCGAGCAGTTCGTTTTCAGCAGTTCGCTCTCCGCATCCATGACCTCGCGCGAGGCCTTCAGCCGGTCCAGCTGCCGCTGCGTCTCTTCGAGCGTCTGTTCGAGCGTCTTTTGGCGGGTCGAGCGTTCGAGGCTGTCGGTGTGGTTGAAAAGCCGGTTGACGGCCGTCACCGTGAATGGACCTTTGGCGCTGACCTGCATGCTCTTGTCATCCAGATAGGGCGACAGTCCGGTGAATACGACCGTCGAATTTCCGGCCGGTAGGTCCACCTGCCGGGTGCGCGTCACCTGCGCCCCGTCGATGAACAGGGTCACTTTTTCAACGGAGGTCTTGACTTTCTGCGGTCCGGCGACGGCCGAAATAGCTGCGGACAACGCCAGCAGCAACAGCATGCGTTTCAGATTCATTGCTTTGTCGGTTTGGGTTGGTTACAGACAAAGTTAGTCAATTATTCCGAACGGCCAAACATCCGCGCCTGTTGCCCGCACCGCGCCTGCATCTCGCCGCCGCGTCTGTTGCCTGTCCGCGCCTGCTTTTCGCCGCCGCGCCTGTTGTCCGCCCGCGCCGCGCCTACTCGAACTCCTGCATCACGCGCTCCATCTTGCGGCGGATCTGGGCCGTGCAGAGGTTGCCGATGCTGCCTTCGTGGGTGTGGCGCACCTCGCGTGTGGGCGTGTATTCGCCCCTTTGGACGGCCATGCCCACCTGCTTGTAGGCTTCGCGGAAGGGCGTGCCCGCCAGCACCATCCGGTTGACGTCCTCCACCGTGAACAGATAGTCGTATTTTTTGTCGTCGAGGATGTGCTCGTTGACGCGGATGTGCGCAAGCATGAAGTCGCACATCGCGAGCGTGCGTTTGATCTCCGTCGTCGCCGGGAAGAGGATGTCCTTCAACAGTTGCAGGTCGCGGTGGTAACCCACGGGGAGGTTGGTCGTCAGCAGCGCGATCTCGTTGGGAACCGATTGCAGGCGGTTGCAGCGTCCGCGCATGATCTCGAAGACGTCGGGATTCTTCTTGTGGGGCATGATGCTCGACCCGGTGGTCAGCTCGTCGGGCAGCGACACGAACCCGAAATTCTGGCTCATAAACAGACATACGTCCATCGCCAGCCGGCCGATCGTCGCGGCCACGGCGGCGATGGCGGCTGCTGCGGCGCGTTCGCTCTTGCCGCGGCTCATCTGCGCCGCCACGACGTTGTAGTGCAGCTCCTCGAAGCCCATCAGACGGGTGGTCATCGTGCGGTCGAGCGGGAACGACGAGCCGTATCCGGCGGCCGATCCCAGCGGATTCTGGTTGGCGATGTGCCACGCCGCGGCCACCAGACGCATGTCGTCCGCGAGCGTCTCGGCATAGGCCCCGAACCACAGCCCGAACGACGAGGGCATGGCGATCTGGAGGTGGGTGTAACCCGGCATCAGCACCTCCTTATACTTTTCGCTCTGCTCCTGCAACCGGTCGAAGACCCTCTTCACGGCGTCGGCCACCTGCCGCAGTTCGTCGCGCAGGAACAGTTTGAGGTCCACGAGGACCTGATCGTTGCGCGAACGCCCCGAGTGTATTTTCTTGCCCGCGTCGCCCAGCCGGCGGGTGAGCATCAGCTCGACCTGCGAATGAACGTCCTCCGTGCCGGGTTCGATCTCGAAACGCCCGGCTTCGATCTCCGCGGCGATCTCTTTCAGCCCTGCGGTGAGTTTTTCGAGTTCTTCCGCCGTCAGCAGTCCGATGGTCTCGAGCATGGCGATATGCGCCAGCGACCCTTCGACGTCGTAGCGCGCCAGGCGCATGTCCAGTTCGCGGTCGTCGCCCACGGTGTATTCCTCGATCATTTTGTCCGGCTCGTAGCCTTTATCCCAAAGTTTTCCAGCCATATTCCTGTGCTAATTTTCCGATGTACTTTTCATAAACGGCGATTCCCTCCGCGATCTCCTCGAGGAGGACGAATTCGTCGGCCGTGTGCGACCGCGACGATTGTCCGGGACCCATCTTGAGTGCCGGGAAGGGCATCAGCGTACGGTCCGAAGTGGTCGGCGAAACATAGGTTTCGCGTCCCGCGGCGACTGCGGCCTTCACCAGCGGATGTTCCCCGCCGACCGCCGCGGCGCGGATGCGCGTCGACCGCGGCACGGCCTCGGAGCGGAGGGCCGCCCGCAGGATCCCGACCGTCTCCTCGTTCGAGTAGGCGTCCGTGGTGCGGACATCCACGACGAAGCGGCACGTGTCGGGCACGACGTTGTGCTGCGTGCCCGCCTCGATCTGCGTCACCGCAATGCCGATGGGTCCTAACAGTTCCGATTCCCGTCCGAAGCGGAAAGAGCGCAGCCGCGCGATGTCGTCCAGCGCGATGTAGAGGGCGTTGACCCCTTCGCCGCGCGCCGCGTGACCGCTCCGGCCGTGCGCCGTGCAGTCCAGGACGACCAGTCCTCGTTCGCCTGTTGCGGCCTGCATCCCCGTCGGTTCGCCCACCAGCGCCATGTCCACTTTCCCCAGGGCGGGCAGCAGGGCGCGGATGCCGTTTTCGCCCATGCACTCCTCCTCGGCCGAGATTCCCAGCACGAGGTTGAAGGGCAGCGGACGCGTGCGGAACGTGAGAAAAGTCTCCAACAGACATACCACCGAAGCCCCCGCGTCGTTGCTTCCCAGTCCGTAAAGTTTTCCGTCCTCGACGGTGGGCGCATAGGGGTCTCGCGTGTACGATGCCGCCGGGCGCACCGTGTCGTGGTGCGAATTCAGGAGCAGTGTCGGTCGTGCGGGGTCGAACCCCTCGGCCCGTGCCCAGACATTGTTCGCAAGCCGTTCGGGCGCCGCTCCGCGTTGGGCGAGGAATGCGTGGAGCAGGTCTGCCGTGCGTGCCTCGTCGCGCGAGCGGGAGGGCGTCGCGATGAGCTGTTTTAAGAGTTCTACGGCCTCTGTGATGCGTGCGTCCAAATTTTGAATTTTAATAGAATTAGCTACATTCGTGTTGCAATCGACTGCGGTTCGGAACGACGCCATCTTCCTCCTTGAGGGAGGGCCGGGGTGGGGTCGGATTTGAATACGACGCCGAAGGCGGCGAGTACGGCGGCTGACAGCATCCGGGGCATGGATCAGGCAATTACGACATCGAACTATTCTAATTGTGAATTATGAATTCCGGATCACCGTTCCGATTCCGTTCGACAGGTTTTCGGAGCTTCGGATCGTCACGCTCCGCACCCCTTTTTCGACGGCTTTCAGGGCGTTTTCGATCTTGGGGATCATCCCTTTGCTCACGACGCCGTCGGCCTTGAGCGGCGGATAGGTTGCGGCCGTGATCTCGCGGATCAGCGACGTGTCGTCGTCCGGGTTGCGCAGAACCCCGGCTTTCTCGAAGCAGAAAACCAGGTCTGTCGGGGCGATTTCCGCCGCGCCCAGCGCTACGGCCGAAGCCACGCTGTCGGCGTTGCAGTTCAGCAGGGTCCCTTTCCCGTCGTGCATGATGGCCGAGAAGACGGGCGCCATGCCGTCTTCGAGCAGCCTGCGCAGCAGCGCGGAGTCCACCCGTTCGATGTCGCCCACGAACCCGTAGTCGACCGGCTGGGGGCTGCGGCGCCGGGCCGTGACGGCGTTTCCGTCGGCGCCCGACAGCCCGAGGGCGTTGCATCCTGCGGCCTGCAATCCGGCCACCGCCTGCTTGTTGATCAGCCCGGCGTAAACCATCGTCACCACGTCGAGCGTTCCCTTGTCGGTGATGCGGCGTCCGTCGACCATCTGCACCTTCAGCTCCAGCCGCTCGGCCAGCCGCGTGGCCAGTTTTCCGCCTCCGTGCACGAGTATTTTGGGGCCTTCCAGCGCGGCGAACTCCTTCAGGAAGCGTTTCATCGCCGCGGGGTTGTCGATGACGTTGCCGCCTATTTTTACGACTGTGATCCGTTCCATCAGTTCAGACCCTCCAGCAGTCGTTTGAGTACCACCTGGGCCGCGATCTCGCGGTTCGCGGCCTCGGGGATCACCAGCGAACGGGGCGATTCGATCACCTCGTCCGTGACGATCATGTTGCGCCTTACGGGCAGGCAGTGCATGAAGCGGGCGTTGTTCGTGAGCGCCATCTTCTCCGCATCGACCGTCCATGCGCGGTCGCGCGACAGCACCTTGCCGTAATTGGGGTCCGTATAGGCGGCCCAGTTCTTGGCGTAGACGAAGTCGGCGCCTTCGAGGGCCTTGCGCTGGTCGTATTCGACGCGCGCCGCGCCCACGAACTTCGGGTCCAGTTCGTACCCTTCGGGGTGGGTGATGACGAAATCGTAGTCCGCGGCGTTCATCCACTCGGCGAACGAGTTGGGCACGGCCTGCGGCAGGGCGTTGGGGTGCGGCGCCCAGGTCATCACGACCTTCGGACGCTCCACGGCCTTGTGCTCCTCGATGGTGATCAGGTCGGCGAAACTCTGCAACGGGTGGCGCGTCGCGGCCTCCATCGAGAAGACCGGACGGCCCGAGTGGCGGATGAACTGCTCCAGCACGCGTTCCTCGTAATCCTCGGCTTTGTCCTGAAACCGTGCGAACGATCTTACGCCGATCACGTCGCAGTACGATCCCATGACCGGAATGGCTTCGAGCAGGTGTTCGGCCTTGTCGCCATCCATCACCACACCCCGCTGGGTTTCGAGTTTCCACGCCCCCTGGTTGACGTCGAGGACCATGACGTTCATGCCGAGGTTCATGGCGGCCTTCTGGGTCGAAAGCCGCGTGCGGAGGCTTGAATTGAAGAAGAGCATCAAAAGGGTCTTGTTGCGCCCCAGTCCCGTGAACTGGAAGCGGTCGCGCTTGATCTCCAATGCTTCGGCGACAGCCTGACGAAGGTCGCCGATGTCTTCTACGCAGGTGAATTTATCCATGGATTCGTTTTTTTGTTTTTTGTTAAATTATCTGGCTTCCATCTCGGAAGGCTGTCTCTGGATCGTCCTCTAAACCCCGCCTTTTAGGCAGGCGGCAGCTCGCGGGGGAATGCTATGAAGCAACGCGCAATAGCAGGCCTTCGCAGGGCGGAGCTGCGGCCTGCCGGCGTAAAACGCCTGTTTTATGGGGTCCGGAGCAAAAGTCGGCCTTTTTCACCTTTCACTTTTCACCTTTCACCTTGTCGAACGCCGTGAGGAAGCGGTCCGCCATCTCTTTTGTCAAGCACAGCGCCGGCAGCAGCCTGACGGTCGAAGCTCCCGCCCCGCCCGTGAAGATGTGCTTGTCGAAAAGCAGTTTCTTGCGCAGCTCCGGACCCGATCCGTCGATCTCTATGCCGATCATCAGGCCGCGTCCGCGCACCTCTTTCAGTCCGCCGATCTTGTGCAGTTCGGCCAGAAGGTAGTCGCCGATCTCGGCGGCGTTTTCCACCAGAGCGTCGCGCTCGATCACCTCCAGCACGGCGATGGCCGCCGCACAGGCCAGGTGACTGCCGCCGAAGGTGGTTCCCAACAGCCCCGGACGCGCCTCGAAGTGGGGCGCTATGAGCACGCCGCCGATCGGGAATCCGTTGGCCATGCCTTTGGCCGTGGTGATCAGGTCGGGGCGGATGCCGGCGGCCTGGTGGGCGAAGAAGCGGCCCGTGCGGCCGTATCCCGACTGGATTTCGTCGAGCACCAGCTGCGTCCCGGTCTCGGTCGCCGCGGCGCGCACGGCGCGCAGGAACTCGTCCGTCGGGCAGTGGATGCCCGCAACGCCCTGAATGCCCTCGACGATCACCGCCGCGAACTCCCGCGTGGCGAGCTTCGCGCGCATCGCCCCGATGTCGTTCAGGGGGGTGAACTCCACGTTCGGCGTGCGGTTGAAGGGCGACGAGATCGCCGGATTGTCCGTCACGGCGACGGCTCCCGACGTGCGGCCGTGGAAGGCCTTCGAGATGGCGAGCGCCTTCGACCGGCCCGTGTGGAACGACGCCAGTTTCAGGGCGTTCTCGTTGGCCTCGGCCCCCGAGTTGCAGAGGAAAAGGCGGTAGTCGTCGTAACCCGAGATGCGGCCCAGTCTCTCCGCCAACTTCACCTGAAGCGAATTCTCGACCGAGTTGGAGTAGAATCCGAGACGTGCGACCTGCTCCTGCACGGCCCGCACGTAGTCGGGCTGCGCATGCCCGATCGAGATCACGGCATGGCCGCCGTAAAGGTCGAGGTACTCGGTTCCCGCCGCGTCGTAGACGTAGCAGCCCTTGCCCCTCACCGGTTCGATCGGATATAACGAATATACGTTGAAAAGTTCCATATGTACAAATTTACATTTATTGTCTTAATCGCAGTCTTTGACCGTGAAATTCTTTGTACTTTTTGGCCGCAAAAAGTACCAAAAGCTCTCCGACGGATGCCTCTGCCTATGCCGTCCCGGCTAACGCTGGCTCCGGGCGCCCGCCTAAAAGGCGGGTTTTAGGGGGCTGCGCGAACATTCATAAAACAGGCGTCTTACGCCTGCGCTTTTAGCCGGGACTTCGTTTGACGGCTCGGCATCGGGCCGGATTCATTCGCCGCCAGAGGCGGCGTGAGAAGAGGCGCAGCAACCGAATCGGAAACGCGCATCCGGCCATCGCCTCTGGAAGCGGTTTTGGTGCTTTTAACTTCGCTGCGCTCGTTTTCCTCCTTCTGGCACGGCATAGCCCGCAAGCGGTCTCTGCTCGTGCTGCGTGCGTCGGTTGCCACCAAAAGGTAGTGCAAACCACGGCGGTACGCCGTGAATAACACCGGTCCGGATTAAAATGCCGAGGCTTTCAGCCGCAAACCCTCCTTTTCGTCCAGCCCGAACATCAGGTTCATGTTCTGCACGGCCTGTCCCGACGCCCCTTTCAGCAGGTTGTCGATGACCGAGACGACGTGCAGTTTCCCGCCGTATTTGGCTGTGTGGAGCAACGCCTTGTTGGTGTTGACCACCTGCTTGAGGTCCACGTCGCGTTCCGTGACGCGGGTGAATGCCGAGGGGGCGTAGAAGTCGGCGTAGAGCTTCGATGCCGCTTCGCCGTCGAGCGGACACGCCGTGTAGACGCTCGCCAGGATGCCCCGCGTGAAGTCGCCGCGCATCGGCACGAAGTTCACTTCGCGGTCGAACGACGGCTCCAGCAGCCGCAGGTTGCGCCCGATCTCCAGGAGATGCTGGTGCGTGAAGGCCTTGTAAACCGAAATGTTGTCCGACCGCCAGCTGAAATGGGTCGTGGCCGAGGGTTTTACGCCTGCGCCCGTCGAACCCGTCACCGCCGTCACGTGCGCCTCGTCCTGCAACAGCCCCGCGGCGGCCAGCGGCAGCAGCGCCAGCTGGATCGCCGTGGCGAAACAGCCCGGGTTGGCCACGCGCTCCGCCCGGCGGATGCGTTCGCGGTTCAGCTCCGGAAGCCCGTAGACGAATCCGCACGACTCGTCGCGGAAATCCTGCGCCAGGTCGATGATCTTCACGCCTGCGGGGATCGAGTTCTCCTCCATCCAGACCCGGCTCTGCCCGTGGGCCGAGCAGAGGAACAGCACGTCGATCGCCCCGAGGTCGTACGCGTCGCAGAACCGCATGCCGGTGTCGCCCTCCAGTCCTCCGTGCACCTGCGCGAGGCGGTTGCCCGCGTTCGAAGTGCTGTGGACGAAGGCGATCTCCGCCTGCGGATGGTTCACCAGCAGGCGGATCAGTTCGCCGGCGGTGTACCCGGCGCCTCCGATGATGCCGACCCGGATCATTTCTTGTTGCGTTTCTGGACGTTGTAGAAAATCTTGATCTGGTTGCCGAGGATCTTCGTGAATCCCTTCACGTCGTCGGCCGTCCACGCCTTGTTGACCTCGCCGTACTCGCCGAAGTCGGTCTTCATCAGGTCGAACGTCGAGTCGACGCCCACGAGCGTATAGTTGCGCGGCCGCAGGATCAGCTCCACGGTTCCCGTCACGTTGCGCTGCGAGGAGAGGAGCATCGCCTCGATGTCGCGCATCACCGGTTCGAGGTACTGCGCTTCGTGGAGGAACATGCCGTACCACGTCGCCACCTGGTCTTTCCAGTAGGTCTGCCATTTGGTCAGCGTGTGTTTTTCGAGCATCTTGTGCGCGGCGATGATCAGCATCGGCGCGGCGGCCTCGAAGCCCACGCGGCCCTTGATGCCGATGATCGTGTCGCCGATGTGCATGTCGCGGCCGATGCCGTATTTCGCCCCGATGGCCTCCACGGCGCGGATGGCCTCGACCTTGTCCGTGTAGGGCGTGCCGTTGACCGCCGCCAGCTCGCCCTGCTCGAAGGTGAGTTTGAGCCGCTCCTCGCCCTCGGCCGTGATCTGGCTCGGATAGGCCTCCTCGGGGAGCGTCTGCTCCGAGTGGAGGGTCTCCTTGCCGCCGATCGAGGTTCCCCACAGCCCCTTGTTGATCGAGTACTCCATCTTCTTGTAGTCGGCCGTGATGCCGTGCTTGCGGAGGTAGTCGATCTCGTATTCGCGCGTCAGGGTCATGTCGCGCGTCGGGGTGATGATCTCGATCTCGGGGGCGAGGATCTGGAACGTCAGGTCGAAGCGCACCTGGTCGTTGCCCGCGCCGGTCGAACCGTGGGCCACGGCGTCGGCGCCGATCTGTTTGGCGTATTCGATGATGGCGATGGCCTGGAAAATGCGCTCCGAACTTACCGAAATGGGGTAGGTCCCGTTGCGCAGGATGTTGCCGAAGACCATGTAGCGGATGCTTTTCTCGTAGTACTCCTGCTCGATGTCGAGCGTCGCGTGTGCCGTGGCGCCCAGCTCCATGGCGCGCTTCTCGATCTTTTCGAGTTCGGGTTTCGAGAACCCGCCCGTGTTGGCGATTGCCGTGTAAACGTCGTAACCCTTCTCCTCGGAGAGGTATTTTACACAAAACGAGGTGTCCAGACCGCCGCTGAACGCCAGAACCACTTTCTTCTTGGTTTCCATGATATTCTGTTTTTTTGTTTTTTTATTCATGCTGCCGGAGTGCAAATCCTCCGGTCGTTGTCGCCGCCTTCGGCGTCGTTTGCAATTCTGACCTTCCCCTGAATCCCCTCCTCGGAGGGGACTTGTCGCGACGCGACCGGGTTGTCTCGAATGATATTTCCGTTATTTCAGGTGAAACAGTTTTTTTACTTTGTTCCGGAAAAACATCCGGTAGGGGGCCAGCCGCGACTGTTTCGCGGGCGGTTCCTTGGCCGGGTCGTAGAGCATGCCCGTGCAGAGGCACATGCGGCGGTTGTTGCGTTGCAGGATGTCGTAGTTGCAGCAGCCTTCGCAGCCGCGCCAGAACTCCTCGTCTTCGGTCAGTTCCGAGAAGGTCACGGGGACGTAGCCCATTCGCGAGTTGAGCTTCATAACCGGCAGCGACGTGGTGATACTGAATAACTTGGCATACGGGAATCGTCGTCGGGCCAGCTCGAAGGTTCGTCGTTTGATCTGTTCCGCGAGTCCCATATGGCGGTACTCCGGATCGACGATAAGTCCCGAGGTGGCGACGAAGTCGCCGTGACCCCAGCACTCGATATAGCTGAACCCGACCAGTTTTTCACCGTCCAGCGCCACGACGGCCTTGCCACCGGTCATTTTTGCGGCGATGTATTCGGGCGACCGCTTGGCGATGCCCGTACCCCGCTGCAGGGCCGACTCGTAGATCAGATCGCAAATACGCGGTGCGTAATGTGCGTGCGACGAGTCGGCGAAAACGACGCTGATTGTGTTGTTATTCATTTATCGTTTGTGTGGGTAAAAAGTTGTTTGCGGAATTAGTTGACGCGGTAGGCGCGCTGCACGCCCTTGATGCGCATGATCTGGTGTATGAGCGTGTCCACGACGGCCGTACCGGGCACTTCGACGGCCACTTCTCCCGCCACGCAGCCGTTCCCGGCGGGTGCGAAGTTCATCGAGCGGATGCCCAGTTTGAGATCGCGGACGATGACCTCGGTGATGTGGTTGGCCATGCCCGTGGTGTCGGCCGCCACGATGCGGATCGTGACGCGGAACGCCCCTTCGGCCGACTGCCGCCAGCGGGCGTCGATCACGCGGTAGGGGTAGTTCTCGCGCATGCGCTTGGCGTTGGGGCAGTCGCAGCGGTGGATGGTGATTCCCGCGCTGATCGTCACGAATCCGAACACGTCGTCGCCCTTGATCGGGTTGCAGCATTTGGCCAGCTTGTACTGGATTTTCGAGATGTCGTCGTCGATCACCAGCGCGTCCTGCGGAGCGGCCTTCTCCTGCGTTCCGTGCAGCGCGGCCTTCTGGCGTTCGATTTCGGCGGCCGCGGCGCGGCGCTCCTCTTCGGCTTCGCCCGAAAGGTGGCGTGAGAGGATCTCCTTGATCGACCCGAAGTCGAGCTTCTGGGTGGCGATCAGCGCGTAGACCTCCGTGCCGAGGCGCAGTTTGAAGTATTTGGCCAGGTAAGCCACCGCCTCGTCGATCGTGATGGCGAATTTCCAGTTCTTGAGTTTGCGTTCCAGCTCCTCGCGCCCCATGCGCGTGTGCTTGGCCTGCTCCTCGCGCAGGTAGGACTTGATCTTGTTGCGGGCCTTCGAGGTCACCACCAGCGACAGCCAGTCCGACTTGGGTGTCTGGTTTTTCTGGGTGGTGATCTCCACGATGTCGCCGTTGCGCAGCTGTTCGCGGATCGGCACGGCGCGGCCGTTGACCCGTCCGCCCACGCACGTCGATCCGAGCGAGGTGTGGATGTCGAAGGCGAAGTCGAGGAGCGTGGCCCCCTCGGGGAGTTTGCGCAGGTCGCCGTTGGGCGTGAAGACGAAGATTTCGCCCGACGCGGGCTTGGCGTCGAAACGCTGCGCCAGCGAGTGGGTCGTGTCCTCTATCAGTTCGCGCAGATGTCCCAGCCACATTTCGCTGGTCTGCGCCCCCTGGTTGACGCCCTTGTAGCGCCAGTGCGCGGCGATGCCTCGCTCGGCCACGGCGTCCATGCGCTCGGTGCGGATCTGCACCTCGACCCAGCGGCCTTCGGCCGACACGGTGGTGTGCAGCGACTCGTAGCCGTTCGACTTGGGGATCGAGATCCAGTCGCGCATGCGCTTGGGATTGGGCGTGTAGAAGTCCGTCACCACCGAATAGGCCGTCCAGCAGAGCTGTTTCTCGGCCTCCTGCGGGCAGTCGATGATGATGCGGATGGCGAAGATGTCGTAGACGCCCTCGAACGGGACGTGCTGTTTGTGCATCTTGTTCCAGATCGAGAAGATCGATTTGGTGCGGCTCTTGATGTGGTATTTGATGCCGAGGCGGTTTAGCCGCTGCTCGATCGGCACGAGGAACCGCCCGATGAAGGCCTTGCGCTCCTCGGCGCTCTCTTCGAGTTTTGTGACGACGTGCTCGTAATCCTTCGGTTCGAGGTATTTCAGGGCGATGTCCTCCAGCTCGCTCTTGATCGAGTAGAGACCCAGCTTGTGGGCGATCTGGGCGTAGAGGTTCATCGACTCCCAGCTCTTCTTGCGCCACTTTTCGCGGGGGAACATTTCGAGCGAACGCATCACTTCGAGCCGGTCGGCCAGTTTGATCAGGATGACGCGCGGGTCTTCGGAGTAGCTCACGATCAGGTCCCGGAAATTGTCGGCCTGCTCCTTGGCCACCTTGAGCTTCAGCTCCGAGATGTTGGCCAGACCCAGCGTGATGCCCACGACCTGATCGCCGAAGCGTTTGCGGATGTCGGCGCTCAGGGCGAGGAATTCTTCGGCGGGCAGCTGCTTGTGGGCGAGGCGCACCACGTCGTGCAGGATCGCCGAGATGGTGGAGTTGCGGCCCAGGCCCACCTCCGAGATCACGATCGAAGCCACCGCGGCGGCATGCTCCAGCAGGGGCGAGCCGTCGTAGCGCACCAGTCCGGCGAGTTTCCCGTCGGCATACTCCAGCGCCTCGTCGACGAGTGCCCGGGTCTGCTCCGAGAAATTCGCGCGCACGAGCGTGCGGAGTTTTTCGTACCGTGAAAAGTCCATTTTTACCTAACCAGATGACCTATGCTCGCAAAGATATGAAATTTTTTCATAAATTTGGCATGTACAATTGAACAGTTGTGTTATGGACAAGAAAAAGGCAGTTTACGTGCCGACCGTAGGCGAGGAAATCGGCAATGCCGTGTCCCACGGCGTGATGTCGCTGTTATCGCTGCTGGCCCTTCCTTTCGCCGCCGTGTGGGCCTATGCGCATGACCCCGGCGGGGTTCTGGCCTCGGTCTCGGTGTCGGTTTTCGTCATTTCGATCTTCCTGATGTTCCTCGCCTCGACGCTCTATCACTCGATGAACCCGCAGTCGAAGCACAAGGAGGTTTTCCACATCCTCGACCATATTTTCATCTACGTCGCCATCGCGGGCAGCTATACGCCCATCGCGCTGTCGGTCATCGGCGGCTGGCAGGGGGTGTTCATCACCGTCCTGCAATGGGCGATGGTGATTTTCGGGGTGTTCTACAAGTCGCTCTCCCGAAAGTCGATACCGGCCGTCAGCCTGACCATCTACCTGGTCATGGGCTGGACGATCGTCTTCTTCCTGCCGCTGTTCATCAGCCACGCTTCGACGCCCCTCGTGGCGCTGATCGCGCTGGGCGGCGTGCTCTATACGCTCGGCGCGTGGTTCTACGCCCGCAAGGGCTTCCGCTACCACCACATGGTGTGGCATCTGCTGATCGACCTCGCGGTTGCGGCGCACTTCGCCGGGATCGTGTTTTACCTCTACTGATTATGGCCGCATATGACCTCCACATCCATTCCGGATACAGCAGCGACGGGGAGCTTCCCGTCGCCGCAATCGTCGGTCTGTGCGCCGCCCGCGGGCTGGACGCCTTTTCGCTGACCGACCACAACTCGGTGCGGGGCGTCGGCGAGGCCGCCCGGCTGGCCCGGGAGCGGGGCATCGGGTTCGTCCCCGGCATCGAGATCGACTGCAACTACCGGGGGACGGACCTGCACCTGCTGGGCTACGGCATCGACTGGCGTTCGGCGGATTTCGCGCGGTTGGAGGAGGAGGTTGCCGCCAAAGTCATGGCGTCGTTCGGGGCCATGGTCGACAACCTGCTGAAACTGGGCTTCCGGGTCGATGCCGGTGCGGTGCTGGCCGCCGCCGACGGAAAACCGCCGACGGGCGAACTGATCGCCGAGGTGATGCTCTCCGACGCGAACTGCCATACGCCCCCGCTGCGGCCCTATATGGAGGGCGGCGAGCGGAGCGACATGCCTTACATCAACTTCTATCTCGATTATTTCGCACAGGGCCGTCCGGCGTTCGTGCCCGTGGAGTATATGGATTACCGCGATGCGGTGGAGCTGGTCCGCGACAACGGGGGCGTGCCCGTCGTGGCGCATCCGGGGCTGAATTTCCGGGGCCGGGAGGAGACCGCCGGGCGGCTGCTCGACCGCGGGGCCGCAGGACTGGAAGTCTTCAACAACTACCACACCCCCGAACAGGCCGTCTATTTCACCTCGCTGGCCCTCTCCAAAGGCGCTTCCATGACCTGCGGAAGCGATTTCCACGGCAAGACCAAGCCCCGGATCGCCGTCGGGCGATTCCCGTCGGACAGCCGTTTCGACGGCCGCCTGTCAGACTTTGTAAACCACATACATGTGATCGGCCGGCAGGGCGTATAGCCTGCGCTCGGCCTCGGTGAAGGTTGCGGCGTAGTCGATGTCCGCGACCTGGAAACCCGCCTGGCGCAGGCGGTCGGCATAGTCGGCGCCGTAGATGCGCCGGTGGTCGTACTGTCCGAAGATGCGCGTGCGCTCGTCGGGATCGGTGATCGAGTCGTCCTCGTAGGTCTGCTCGTAGTCCCTGTCCACCGGGGAGAGGACGATGCCCCAGCCGCCGGGTTTGAGGACCCGGTGCAGTTCGCGCATCGCCCGCCGGTCGTCGGCGACGTGCTCCATGATGTGGTTGCAGATCACCACGTCCACCGAACCGTCGGCCAGCGGGATCTGCTGCACGTCGAAATGCAGGTCGGCCAGCGGGCTTTCGAGATCGGCCGTGACATACTGCCCCGGATGCGACTTGAAGTGGGGCTTGAGGTGACGCATGATACAGACCTCGGGAGCAATGTGCAGCGTGCGCGGAAAGGCCGTCAGGAGATCGGTTTCGCGCGTCAGGTAGAGCCACAGCAGGCGGTGCCGCTCCAGTGACAGACACTTGGGACACAGCGCGTTGGGCCGCGGCTGCACGTAGCCGTAGGGCATGAACTTCCGGTATTTCGCGCCGCACACGGGGCATTCGGCTCCGCGCCCCTTGTAGAAGAGCCCCGCCACGGGTACGGCCCATCCCGCGATGCGTTGCAGCACGGGGCGCGGGATGTGGTTGAGCGAGAATTTGATCAGTTGTTTTATCATTGCGCGACTATCTGTTTTTTGTGCCGACCCTCCGGAGCGTACGCCATCTCCCTCTCCGGGGGAGGGTCGGGGTGGGGTCGGATTTGTCAATGACGCCGCAGACGGCAACGGCCGCATTCAGGAGCGGCTGGCGGAGGATTTTACGCATGCAGCGGGATTACTCTAAAATCTTGTTCACGTCGGCTTCGGCCTTGCGCAGCCGCGCCTTGCACGAGGCGATCAGCTCCGTGGCGCGCTTCACCTCGGCGGCGAGGCTGTCCACGTCCATCTCTTCGTTGCGCAGGCGTGCCAGTATCTTTTCGATTTCGGCCATCGCCTCGGCGTAGGTCACTTCTTTTTTTGCCATATTTTTCCGGAATTTACGGTTGCGTCTATCTTGCCGTCGGAGACCTCGATTTCGACCTGCTCGCCCTCCGCGACGCTTCCGGCCGAGGTCACGGCACGGCCTCCGGCGCGCAGGACGGCGAATCCCAGCCGGAGGATGCGTTCGGGCGAACGTCCGGCGATCAGTTCCGCGGCGTTGCCGAGCCGCACGCCCTGCCGCGCGAGGAAGTCGCGCGCCGCGTCGGGCAGCAGCCCTGTGAAATGTTCCAGACGCAGCGTCTGCCGCGTGAGGAGTTCGCCGCTCAGCCGCCGCACTTCGCCCGAGAGGCGTTCGAGACGCACCTCCGAGGCGTGCATCGCGGCCTTCGTCATGTCGTTCAGTTGCAGGGCGGCGCAGTCGAGCCACCCGTCGGTTTCGGCCATCCGTTCGACCAGCCATCCGGCCACCGCCGTCGGGGTTTTGAGCGCCGTGTGGGCCACCATGTCGGCCACGCTGGTGTCCTTGTCGTGCCCGATGCCCGTCACCACCGGCAGCGGGAACTGCGCCACGTGGGCGCAGAGGCGGTAGGCGTTGAAGCAGTTGAGGTCGCTGCGCGACCCGCCTCCGCGGATCAGCACCACGGCGTCGAATTTTTCCGGCCGGGCCGCGACGTTGCACAGGGCTTCGATGATGGATTCCTCGGCCGCTTCGCCCTGCATGAAGGCGTCGAACAGGGTCAGCTCGAAACGGTAGGGGCTTCGGGCCAGCTCCTTGCAGAAGTCCTGATAGCCGGCGGCGTTGGCGCTCGACACGATGGCCACGCGCTGCACGACGGCCGGCATCGGCGCCTCGCGGTTCATGTCCCAGACGCCCTCCTGCTGCAACTGCGCGATGGTCTGCTGCCGCTGCCGCTCCATGTCGCCCAGCGTGTAGGAGGGGTCGATGTCGGTGATCTGGAGCGAGAAGCCGTAAAGTTCGTGGTAGGTGACCAGCGCCTTGGCCAGTATTTTGATGCCCGCGGCGAGCCGCTGGCCCGTTTCGGCCTCGAAATAGCCTGCGATGCGGGGGTAGTTCGAACGCCACACGACGGCTCGGGCCTGCGCTGTCGGCACGCCGTTGTCGCCGCCCTTCTCCACAAGCTCCAGGTAGCAGTGGCCCGAGTAGTTGACCTTGATTTCCGAAATCTCGGCGCTCACCCAGAGGGGCAGCGCGAACTGCCCTTCGAGCGCCGACTTCACGCGGCGCTGCAACTCGCGCAGGGTAATGTGTTGTGATTCAGTCATCGGCCCAGCAGAATTCCGAGGGTGAACAAGGCTCCGAACAGCAGGATGTTGCGGGCCGTTTCACCCAGACAGACGTTCAGCGCGTCGCCGTGGTCGATGCGCACCATCTTGCGCCATGTGGAGATATGTGCGGCGAGGTAGGGAAGGGGAAGCAGGGCGGCCCACGTGCGGCCTGCGAAGAGCAGCGTGAGACACAGCGCGACGGCCGCGGTTCCCAGGGCGAGATAACCCCAGCGGCCGACGCCTGCGCCGAGGCAGACGACGATCGTGCGTTTGTTGCAGCGGGCGTCCTCCTCGCGGTCGCGGAAGTTGTTGATCATCAGCATTGTGTCGATCACGAGGCCGCAGGCCAGCGCGGCGACGAGAACCTCCGGGGTCCACGCGCCGGTCTGGATGTAATAGGTGAATCCCACGGGGACCAGTCCGAAAAAGAGGATGACCGCGGCGTCGCCCAGCCCGTGGTAGGCCAGCGGGTAAGGGCCTGCGGTGTAGAACCAGGCGAAGACGATGCAGGCGGCGCCTGCGGCGACGAGTTCCCAGCCTCCGTAGCGGAGCGCGCCTGCGTGGAGCGCCCAGACGAGCAGCGCGACGCCCGCGGCGCAGGCCGCGAGGGTGAATCCCGCAATGCCCGCCTTCATGGCCCCGAGGGTGATGTAGCCTTTGGCGAAGGCGCGGTCGGGACCCAGCCGGTCGGGCTGGTCGGCCCCCTTCAGGAAGTCCCAGAGATCGTTCACCAGGTTGGCCGTGCACTGCATCAGCAGGGCGAATGCGAGGCACAGCACGGCCGGAAGCCAATGGAATCCGCGGTCGGTCCAGGCCAGTGCGGAGCCGATCAGGACGAGGATGACGGAGTTGCCGAGGCTGTACGGCCTGACGGCCAGAATCCATGCGGAGAGGGAGTTGGTTTTCACGTTTCGGAGTTTTTCAGGGGCTTTTGCAGATGAGGTTTGCGGGTTTCGGGAGCGGAGTTGTCAGCGGATGACCAGCTCCGCCTGCCGCGGCATGCGCCGGCCTTCGGGAAGCTGGATGCTCAACACGCCTTCGCTTTCGACCGGCGCGCCGTTCTTCTGCGCCGGATGCCAGCGCGGGGCTTCCGCCACGGCTTTCAGCACGCGCCGCTTGAGGCGGTTGTCGGTCGATTCGAGCTCCTGTTGGACGACGGTCTCGCCGTCGGGCGTGATCTTGTAGCGCAGCACCACGCGCGCCGTGGGTTCGCTCTCGTCCCAGCGCACCTGCCGGGCGATGTAGCTGCCGAAGGCGGAGTCCGCGGGGAAGGAGGCCGGCCGGTCGTAGCGCAGCGTAATGAGCATCACGCCGTGTGCGGCCCGCTGGCCGTAGCGGGCGATGGTCTCCTCGTCGGCGGGGAGCATCTCGACGTTCTCGATGTCCTCGGGCGGAATCGAGCGTATCTCGGACGTCTCCTTGCCGTTGACGATGTACAGGGGCTGCGGCCTGGGCGTCGCGGCACGGACGGCTGCGGCGAGAAACAGGATGTAGAGAAGCAGTGCGTATCTTTTCATACCGTAATCTTTTTTTGCAAAACGGCCGGCAGGGCCGGGATATTGCCTGCGGACTATCCGATCTCCTCCCAGCCCGAAGCCGAAAGGTCCACGCAGCCGTTGGCCCGGAAATGGACGCCTTCGGCTGCGAGCAACTCCCGCTGTCCGGTCCATCCGGGCGCTGTCCGGCCCTGGCTGTTGACGACCCGGTGGCAGGGCAGGCCTTCCGGAGCCAGCGCCAGCGCCCGTCCCGCGCGGCGCGCATGGCCGGGCATGCCGATCAGCCGGGCCAGCTGCCCGTAGGTCGCGACCCGTCCTGCGGGAATCTCTGCGACGACGCTCCAGATCTCGGCGTCGAAATCGGCGGGAATCTTCATCGCTTGTTTCGTTTATCTGAAACGGCCGGAGCCGAATCCGGGGCGCAAGTCCGGCCCCTCCCTCCTGAAAGCCGTTTTTTAGACGGCCCGGGGCAACGGGTTTCGGCAGCGGCTCATCCCGCCCCTGCTGTCCCTGCTGTCCCTGCTGCCCCTGCTGTCCCTGCTGCCCCTGCTGCCCCTGCTGCCCCTGCTGCCCCTGAAAAGGGCTTTTTAAGCAGCTAAAGTTCGCTCTCTTTCAGACGTTCGGCGTTCTCGGCCACGATCAGGTGGTCGATGCAGTCCTGGATGTCGCCGTCCATGAAGGCCGCGAGGTTGTAGATCGTATAGTTGATGCGGTGGTCGGTGATGCGCCCCTGCGGGTAGTTGTAGGTGCGGATCTTGGCCGAACGGTCGCCCGTCGAGACCATCGTTTTGCGCTTCGAGGCGATTTCGTCGAGGTATTTCGAGTATTCGAGGTTGAAGACGCGCGTGCGCAGCTCCTCGAAAGCCTTGTCGAAGTTTTTCAGCTGCGATTTCTGGTCCTGGCACTGCACGACGATGCCCGTGGGGATGTGCGTCAGGCGGATGGCCGAATAGGTCGTGTTGACCGACTGGCCGCCGGGACCGCTCGCACAGAAGATGTCCTTGCGGATGTCGTTCATCGAGATTTCGATGTCGAACTCCTCGGCTTCGGGGAGCACGGCCACCGATGCGGCCGAGGTGTGCACGCGGCCCTGCGTCTCGGTCTGGGGCACGCGCTGCACGCGGTGCACGCCCGACTCGTATTTGAGCGTCCCGTAGACGTTCTGTCCCGATACCTTCAGCACCACCTCCTTGAAACCGCCTGCGGCGCCGTCCGACGAGGAGGTGATTTCGTAGCGCCAGCCTTTCGACTCGATGTATTTGGTGTACATGCGCAGCAGGTCGCCGGCGAAGATCGCCGCCTCGTCGCCGCCCGTTCCGCCGCGGATCTCCACGATGGCGTTTTTCGAGTCCTGCGGGTCCTTGGGGATCAGCAGCAGCTTGATCTCCTCCTCCATCTGTGCGAGCTGCGGCTCCAGCTCGGCGATCATCTCGCGGGCCATTTCGCGCATCTCCTCGTCCTTGTCCGTGGCCAGCGTGTCCTTGGCTTCGGCGAGGTTGGCGATGGCCGTGCGGTAGCGTTCCGAAGTCTCGATGATCGGCTCCAGCTCCTTGTATTCCTTGGTCAGTTGGATGAACTGTTTGACGTCGGCGATCACTTCGGGGTCGGTGAGTTTCTGCCCCGTCTCCTCGTATTTGAGTTTCAAACCGTCGAGGCGGTTCAGGATGGTGTTGTCTGCCATAAAAATGTGTCGTGTCTTTGTTTTGGGGACAAAGATACGACACATTTAATTAAGAATTGAAAATTAAGAATTAAAAAATTAAGCGAAGGCCGCAGCGGCTCTCTCTCGGGACCGGCGTTCTTTCGCAAGGAAAAATGGGAAATAACCGGCAAACGGCAATGCACGGACCGGAGAAACCGACGGAGGGAACCCCTCGTGCGGGATTCCCTCCGGGATGTCGTCGCCGGGCGGCCGTTCCGGTTCGTTCCGGTGTGCGGCTGCCGGGGCGCGGTTCGTGCCCGGCCTGCTTATTCGTTGATCCGGCGGAGCCAGTCCAGCACGGCGTCCTGCCACTGGGCCTTGTAGCGGAACGAGTCGCGGATGCCCCAGCCGTGGCCGCCCGAGGGGTAAATGTGCATCGAGGCTTCGATGCCGTGCGCCTTCAGGGCGTTGTAGTAGAGCGTGCTGTTGACGGGCGGAACGGTCTTGTCGTCGTCCGAGAGCAGCAGGATGGCGGGCGGGGTGTCGGCCGTCACGCGGCTCTCCAGCGAGTAGGCTGCGTCCTGCTCGGGGGTGCGCTGCTCGCTCAGCAGGTTGATGAACGATCCCTGGTGGCGTTTGCCCTGCACGGCCGTGATGACCGGGTAGAAGAGGACCGAGAAGGCCGGTTTGAAACTGCCGATCGTCGAGGCCATCGCCGCGAGGTGTCCGCCGGCCGAAGAGCCGACGATGCCCACTTTGTCCGCCGTGTAGCCCGTGGCGCCCGCTTCGAGTCCCGCCATGATGCGCAGGGCCTGTACGGCGTCCTCCAGCGGCACTTCGGGATGGTGGTTGGGCATCCGGTATTTCAGCACGGCGCCCGTGATGCCGTTGGCGGCGAACCATTTCGCCATTTCGTAGCCCTCGTGGTCCATGGCCAGCATGCCGTAGCCGCCGCCCGGGCAGATGACGACGGCCTGGCCGGTGGTCTTGGCCTTGTCGGCCGGGAAGATGTAGAGAGTCGCTTCGGAGGTGTTCCGTACGCGGTTGGGTTCCTTTTCCGTTTCCGGCGTCGTGATGCCGTTGCTGTGGGGCGCGGTCGTGTTGTCCCAGATTTTGAGGGTCGCGGTCTGTCCGTAATCCTGTGCCGATGCTGTTGCGGTCATAAGCAGGAGTGTTGTGATAAGCGGTAGTGTGCGTTTCATAAATCGGTATTTTAGGCGTGACGGGGTGTCAGATCACGATGTTTATGATCTTGCCCGGCACGACGATGATCTTTTTCGGGGTTTTGCCTTCGAGCCATTTCTGCGCCTCGGGGGCCGTGACGACGTCGGCCTGAATCTCGGCGGGCGTCATCGAAGCGGCATACTCCTTCCGGAAGCGGAGCTTGCCGTTGACCGACACGGGGTATTCGAACGAGTTCCGCACGAGGTGCGTCTCGTCGCAGACCGGATAGGAGGCCGTGCAGACCGATTCGGTGTGTCCGAGCGCGGCCCACAGCTCCTCGGCGATGTGCGGGGCGAAGGGGGCGAGCAGCACGGTCAGCGGTTCGAGCACTTCGCGCTTCGAACACTCGCCCAGCTCGTTGAGGCAGATCATAAAGGCCGCCACGGAGGTGTTGAACGAGAAGTTCTCGATGTCCTCCGAGACCTTCTTGATGGTCTTGTGGAGGGTGCGCAGCTCCTGCTCGGTCGCCTTTTCATCCGTGACGCACAGCTGCCCGTCGCGGTCGAAGAACAGGCGCCAGAAGCGGCGCAGGAATTTGTGCACGCCGTCGATGCCGTTCGTGTCCCAGGGTTTCGACTGCTCCAGCGGTCCGAGGAACATCTCGTACATGCGCAGCGTGTCGGCGCCGTAGTTGTCGACGATGTAGTCGGGGTTCACGACGTTGTAGAACGACTTCGACATTTTCTCGATGGCCCAGCCGCAGACGTACTTGCCGTCCTCGAGGATGAATTCGGCGTCCTTGTATTCGGGCATCCATGCGCGGAAGGCGTCGAGGTCGAGGATGTCGTTGCGGACGATGTTCACGTCGACGTAGAGCGCCTGCGTCTCGTACTGGTCCTTGAGGCCCAGCGACACGAACCTGTTGGTTCCCACGATGCGGTAGACGAAGTTCGAGCGCCCCTGGATCATGCCCTGGTTGACGAGTTTGCGGAACGGCTCCTCCTCGCAGACGCAGCCCAGGTCGTAGAGGAACATGTTCCAGAAGCGCGAGTACATCAGGTGACCCGTGGCGTGCTCGATGCCGCCCACGTAGAGGTCGACGTTGCGCCAGTACTCGTCCGCCTCTTTCCCGACGAGCGCCTCGTCGTTGTGCGGGTCCATGTAGCGGAGGTAGTAGGCCGACGATCCGGCGAATCCGGGCATCGTCGACAGTTCGTAGGGGCAGCCCTCGGGCGTCGCCCATCCCTTGACGCGGGCCAGCGGCGGTTCGCCCTCGGCCGTGGGGCCGAAATTCTCGATGGGCGGCAGCTCCAGCGGCAGTTTGTCCTCCGCCAGCGGGTAGGCCGTGTCGTTCTTATAGTAGATCGGGAACGGCTCGCCCCAGTAGCGCTGGCGCGAGAAAATGGCGTCGCGCAGGCGGTAGTTGACGAGCTTTTTGCCCAGTCCGCGCTTCTCGACTTCGGCGAACATCACCTGAATCGCCTCCTTTACATCCATGCCGTTGAGGAAATCCGAGTTGATTACTTTCCCCGTTTTGGCGTCGTACGACTCTTTCTCGATGTCGCTGCCCTCGACCACCGGGACGATCTCCAGTCCGAAGTGACGGGCGAAGGCCCAGTCGCGCGAGTCGTGCGCCGGAACGGCCATGATGGCGCCCGTTCCGTAGCCCGAGAGCACGTAGTCGGAAATGTAGATCGGAATGGCTTTGTTCGTGAAGGGGTTGATGGCGTAGGAGCCTGTCGCAACGCCGCTTACGCGCTTCGTGTCGGCGATGCGGTCGCGCTCCGAACGCTTTTTGGTCTGGCGGATGTACTCCTCGACGGCGGCCTTGTTCTCGGGCGTCGTCAGTTCGCCGACCCACTCGTGCTCGGGGGCGATGACCATGAACGTCACGCCGAAGATCGTGTCGGGACGGGTGGTGAAGATCTCCAGTTTCCGGTCGCTGTTCTCGATGTCGAAGAAGACCTGGGCGCCCTCCGAGCGGCCGATCCAGTTGCGCTGGATCTCCTTCAGCGAGTCGCTCCATTCGAGTTTGTCCAGTCCGTCGAGCATGCGCTGGGCGTAGGCCGTCACGCGCAGAAGCCATTGTTTCATGCGCTTCTGCTCGACCGGATAGCCGCCGCGGACCGAAAGTCCGTCGTGCACTTCGTCGTTGGCCAGCACAGTCCCCAGCTTCGGACACCAGTTGACCTGGGTGTCGGCGCGGAAGGCGAGGCGGTAGTTCTGAAGGATCTGTTCCTTCTCCCGCTCGCTTTTGGCGTTCCATTCGGCGGCCGTGAAGTGCATCTCGGTCGTGCAGGCGGCGTCCAGCCCCTCGGTGCCGCTCGTTTCGAAGGCGGCGGTCAGTTCCGCGACGGGGCGCGCCTGCTGTTTCGAACGGTCGTACCAATGGGAGAACATCTCGAGGAACGCCCACTGCGTCCACTTGTAGTATCCGGGGTCGCACGTGCGCACCTCGCGGTCCCAGTCGAACGAGAATCCGATCTTGTCCAGCTGTTCGCGGTAGCGGGCGATGTTCTGCTCGGTCGTGACGGCGGGATGCTGCCCCGTCTGGATCGCATACTGCTCGGCGGGAAGGCCGAAGGCGTCGTAACCCATCGGGTGGAGGACGTTGAATCCCTTGAGCCGCTTGTAGCGCGAGTAGATGTCCGAGGCGATGTAGCCCAGCGGATGGCCGACGTGCAGGCCCGCTCCCGAAGGGTAGGGGAACATGTCCAGCACGTAGAATTTGGGCCGCGAGGGGTCCGTCTCCACCTTGTAGGTTTTGTCCGCCCTCCAGCGGCTTTGCCATTTGGCCTCGATCTCCTTGAAATTGTACTCCATATGTCGTGTAATTTTGTTGCGGATTTTCCCGCAAAGATAGAAAAAAAAACGTATCTTTATCCGGGAGTGGCGCATGTCGGATTTAAATTGCGAGCTTATGGGTAAATTTAAAGTTTTTTTGCTGGGCGTTCCGCTGGCGCTGGGTGTGCTTGCCGGCTGTTCGGAGGAGGTGGAATACGAGATGCCGATCTATGATTTCGTGAATCCTTCGGTCTGCTTTTTCGTTTCCGACGCCGCGACGGGCGTGAATCTGCTCGATCCCGATGAGCCTGATGCGATTCTCGGCCGGCCCATCGCCGTGACATACGGCGGAAAACGCTACGAAGTGGCGGCGGACGCCGTTGCGGCCCCGGCGACGCGGGCCACGATGCCGCGGCCGCTGGCGCTGCGGCTCGAAGGGGCGAATGAGTACGACAGGATCAAGGGCTATCACCTCGCTTTCGGAGAATTCGATCCGACGGATGGTCTGAAAGGGCAGTCGTTCGTGGTCGACTGGGGCGACGGGACCTCCACGAAGGTGGAGTTCGACCTCTACGTGGTCTGGAAGAAAAACCGCAAAGAGCGCATTTACGAGGCGGAGGTGCACAGCCCGATCCGTGTCGACGGCGCGGCGCGCGGCGAGGGTTATTACGACGCGTGGATCATTCGGATCACCCGGTGACGGGCGGTCTGCGTGCCGCAGTGCGGCTGCATGGGAAAAAAGGGGGCGCGGCCATTCGGGCGCGCCCCCTTTTTTTCGTTTGCGGGATGCGTCAGTCGTAGAGCGGGACGACGTACATCGAGTAGGCTTCGCTGTGACCTGTGCCGTCGGAGAGCGTGTATCGGATTTCGTCGCCGTGCCATACGACGGCGGTCCGCGTCGTGCCGAAAATCGTTCCGGCGGTGAATATGTCGTCGTAGCAGACGGCGACCGAATAGGGCATCGAGCCGCTGCCCGGGCCGTCGGAGAGGTCGAACAGCTCCTGTCCCTCCTTCCAGACGACGCCCTCCTCCTCGAAGCCGTCGGTGTGGTAACCCGCCGTGTAGAGCGTGTGTCCGAACCGGCAGACGGCGGTGGCTTCGGCATAGGAACTGCCATCGGTCAGGGTGTAGAGCAGCTCCTTGTCCTTCCAGACCGCTGCGGCGCCGCCCGAGTGGCCTGCGGCGTAGAGCGTCCTGCCCGAAAGGCAGAGCGCGTTCACTCCGGCGGGGGTCTCCCCGTCGGAGAGCGTGTAGTGCGCCTTGTCGTTTTTCCAGACCACGGCGAGCGGCTTCGTGAGCCCGCTTTGCAGACTGCCTGCGGCGTAGACGTCGCCGCCCGAGACGCAGACCGACCGGGCCTGCGAGACGGCCGGGCTGACCGAATAGGCGTAGAGCGCATCGCCGTCTTTCCAGATTTTCGCCGTCAAGGCTCCGCCGCTCTCCTCGCTCCCGGCCGTGTAGAGGCTGCCGTTTGCGGCGAAGACCGAGTAGGCGTACGAGTCGGCGCCGGGAGCGCCCGGGGTGTATTTCAGCGTGCCGTTTTCCCAGACCTTCGCCACGATCCGGTCGCCCTGCCGTTCGTAGCCGGCGGCATAGACCGTGCCGTCCGAAACGCAGACCGCGTAGGCCCAGGCGTCGTTCGTGCCGTTGGTCAAGGTGTAGAGCAGCTGCCCGTTTTTCCAGACCGTTGCGACGGCCTTCGATGCGGGCGTGGTGTAGCCCGCCGTGTAGATGTCGTAGCCGGAGGGTTTCGGCGGTTCGGGGGCGTCGTCGTCCGAACTGCACGCCGCGAAGCCGGCGAATGCGGCGAGAAGCGCCGGTAAAAGCGTGTGTGTGAATCGTTTTCTGATGATTGTCATGGTTTTGCGGTGCAGTTTGTTTTCGGGCCGTTCCTGTCGGGAGGGGCTGTCTGCACGCCGTTTGCGGGGCAAAGTCCGTGCCGGGGATCAAGGCCCGGAACATTCGGTTTATGGCGTTGATAATAAATCCGTTGTCAGTTTATGTATAACCAGAATTTATTTTATGATAAATTCTATAAGTAAAAAGTATTGCAAACGGCGTAAAATCCTGGGAAATGGCGAAAAAAGACGTGCATATATATTGTATTTCCGAAAAAATGCGTACCTTTGCAGTCCATTTTGGACAATGGAGATAGATTTTTTAACAATTAAAGGACAGTTTTAGAAATGCCAACTATTCAACAGTTAGTGAGAAACGGCCGTGTGAAGATGGAGGACAAGTCGAAGTCTCCCGCACTGGCTGCGTGTCCCCAGCGCCGAGGCGTATGTACGCGTGTGTACACGACGACCCCGAAGAAGCCGAACTCGGCAATGCGTAAGGTAGCGCGTGTAAGATTGACCAACGGCAAGGAGGTCAACGCCTACATCCCCGGAGAAGGCCACAACTTGCAGGAGCACTCCATCGTGCTCGTCCGCGGCGGTCGTGTGAAGGACCTCCCCGGTGTACGTTATCACCTGGTGCGCGGTGCGCTCGACTCGGCAGGCGTGGACGGACGTCGTCAGCGTCGTTCGAAGTACGGAGCCAAACGTCCCAAGGCAGGCAAGTAGTCAACAACAAGAGAGTTTTTAACAGATCATTTTTAAATAGCAATGAGAAAAGCTAAGCCAAAAAAGCGAATTCTACTTCCGGATCCGAAGTTCGGAGACGTGGCTGTGACCCGTTTCGTGAACAACCTTATGCTGGATGGTAAGAAGAGTATTGCCTACACGATTTTCTACGACTCGCTCGAAATCGTCGGCAAGAAGATGAAGGATGCTGATAAATCTCCGCTGGAAGTCTGGAAACAGGCTCTGGAGAACATCACACCCCAAGTCGAAGTGAAATCGAAGCGTATCGGAGGTGCGACGTTCCAGGTTCCTATGGAGGTTCGTCCGGAGCGCAAGATTTCTATTTCCATGAAAAACCTTGTCCTCTATTCCCGCAAGCGCGCCGGCAAGACGATGGCAGACAAGCTTTCAGCAGAGATACTGGATGCCTACAACCAGCAGGGCGCAGCCTTCAAGCGTAAGGAGGAGATGCACCGCATGGCCGAGGCCAACAAGGCATTCGCACACTTTAGATTCTAATAAGGAGACCGAACAGATGGCAACCAGAGATTTAAAATATACTCGCAATATCGGTATCATGGCTCACATCGATGCCGGTAAAACCACCACGTCGGAGCGAATCCTTTTCTACACGGGCAAAACCCACAAGATCGGTGAAACGCACGAAGGCGCTGCCGTCATGGACTGGATGGTTCAGGAGCAGGAGCGCGGCATCACGATCACCTCGGCTGCAACGACCGCTTTCTGGAACTACATGGGCAACCAGTACCAGATCAACCTGATCGACACCCCGGGACACGTCGACTTCACGGTCGAGGTGGAGCGTTCGCTGCGCGTGCTGGACGGCGCTATCGCCACGTTCTGCGCCGTAGGCGGCGTGGAGCCGCAGTCGGAGACCGTATGGCGTCAGGCCGACAAGTACAACGTGCCCCGTCTGGGTTACGTCAACAAGATGGACCGCACGGGCGCCGACTTCCTGTCGGTGTGCGCACAGATCAAGGAGCACTTCGGAGCTACGGCCCTTCCGGTCGTTCTGCCTATCGGCGCCGAGGACAAGTTCGAAGGTCTGGTAGACCTTATATATAATAACGCTATCTATTATTACGACGACAAGACCGTCCGCGACAACTTCGAGCTGAAGGAGATTCCCGAGTCGATGAAGGCCGAGGCCGCCGAGTGGCGCGGCAAGCTCATCGAGGAGGTGGCTTCCACCGACGATGCGCTGATGGAGAAGTTCTTCGAGGACCCCGATTCGATCACCGCCGACGAGCTGCTCGCAGCGATCCGCAAGGCGACGATCTCGATGCAGATCGTCCCGATGCTCTGCGGTTCGTCGTTCCACAACAAGGGCGTGCAGAAACTGCTCGACTACGTGATGGCTTTCCTGCCCTCGCCGCTCGACCTGCCCCCCGTTACGGGCATGAACCCCAAAACCGAGCAGGAAGAGGTTCGCCACGCTTCGGAGAGCGATCCGTTCTGCGGTCTGGCGTTCAAGATCGCTACCGACCCGTTCGTAGGCCGTCTGGCTTTCGTGCGCGTATACTCGGGTAAGCTCGATGCCGGTTCCTACATCCTGGACACCCGCAGCGGCAAGCGCGAGCGTATCAGCCGCATCTACCAGATGCACGCCAACAAGCAGAACCCGATGGAGACCGTCGGCGCCGGCGACATCTGCGCGGCCGTAGGTTTCAAGGAGATCCGCACGGGCGACACGCTCTGCGCCGAGAACGCACCCATCGTGCTGGAGCAGATGACCTTCCCCGAGCCGGTGATCGGTCTGGCCGTGGAGCCGAAGACCCAGAAGGACCTCGACAAGCTCGGCATCGCCCTGGGCAAGCTGGCTGAAGAGGACCCCACCTTCACGGTGCACACCGACGAGGATTCGGGTCAGACGGTGATCAGCGGCATGGGCGAGCTTCACCTCGACATCATCGTGGACCGTCTGCGCCGCGAGTTCGGTGTGGAGATCAACCAGGGCGCTCCCCAGGTGAACTACAAGGAGTCGCTCACCAAGACGGTTCAGCACCGCGAGGTCTTCAAGAAGCAGACCGGCGGTCGCGGTAAGTTTGCCGACATCATCTTCGAGATCGGTCCCGCCGACGACGGCGCCATGGGCCTTACGTTCGTAGACCAGGTCAAGGGCGGTAACATTCCCAAGGAGTTTATCCCCGCCGTGCAGAAGGGCTTCGCTTCGGCGATGGCGAACGGTGCGCTGGCCGGCTACAAGATGGACTCGATGAAGATCACGTTGCTCGACGGTTCGTTCCACCCCGTGGACTCCGACCAGCTGTCGTTCGAGATCGCAGCCCGCAACGGTTACCGCGCAGCGGCTCCCAAGGCCGGTTCGGTGATTATGGAGCCTATTATGAACGTGGAGGTCGTGACCCCCGAGGAGAACATGGGCGACATCATCGGCGACCTGAACAAGCGTCGCGGACAGGTTACCGGCATGGAGTCGAAAGGCACCGCCCGCGTGGTGAAGGCCAAGGTTCCCCTGTCGGAGATGTTCGGCTATGTGACCGTACTGCGTACGATTTCGTCGGGCCGCGCAACCTCGTCCATGGAGTTCTCGCACTTCGAGGAGGTCCCTGCCAACCTGGCCAAGGAGATCATCGAGAAAGCGAGTGGTAAACGTAAGGATATAGAATAAGCAAACAATATGAACCAGAAGATTAGAATCAAGTTAAAGTCATTCGATCACAATCTCGTGGACAAGTCGGCCGAGAAGATTGTGAAGACTGTGAAGAGCACGGGCGCCGTCGTGAGCGGCCCGGTGCCCCTTCCCACGCACAAGCAGATTTTTACGGTCAACCGCTCGACTTTCGTCAACAAGAAAGCCCGCGAGCAGTTCCAGCTCTGCACCTTCAAGCGTATCCTCGACATCTACTCGTCGACGCCCAAAACGATCGACGCGCTGATGAAACTGGAGCTTCCCTCGGGTGTGGAGGTAGAGATCAAGGTGTGATCGGACAGGATGTCTGCCGGTTTTCCGAGCTGTAACCCGGGTTTCTTCGAAAGAAGGAACCGGGGGCGGGTCGGCTCGGCGAGCGTTGCCCCGGGCAGGGGAACGGGAGCGGGGCAGGACGACGGGAACCGGAGGTGATTGATTATATATAGTGTACCAACCGTGCGGAGCGCACGCCATCTCCCTCCCCGAGGGAGGGCCGGGATGGAGCCGGATTTGTCAATGGCGCCGCAGGCGGCAATGGCGGCTGAAAGCGATCGGTACATCGAAATATATGATAACCAGACGGCAAGACAAAAAACGTTACATCACTTTATTACTATTTATAACAAACAATTGACAACAAATGTCAGGACTTATTGGAAAGAAAATCGGAATGACTTCCGTTTACAGTGCCGAGGGTAAGAACATACCATGCACTGTCATTGAGGCTGGACCGTGCGTTGTTACGCAAATCAAGACCGTCGAGAAGGATACCTACGAGGCGGTTCAGATTGCCTATGACGAGACGAGTGAAAAGCACGCCACCAGCAGTTTGTTAGGTCACTTCAAGAAAGCCGGCACGACTCCGAAACGCAAACTTGCGGAATTCAAGGACATGCCTGAAGTGAATCTCGGCGACACGCTGACCGTAGAACTCTTCTCGGAAGAGGACTGGGTGGACGTGACCGGGATCTCGAAAGGAAAAGGCTTCCAGGGCGTAGTGAAGCGTCACGGCTTCGGCGGCGTCGGCGGCCAGACCCACGGCCAGCACAACCGTGCGCGCAAGCCGGGTTCGCTGGGCGCGTCGTCCTATCCCTCGCGCGTCTTCAAGGGCAAACGTCTGCCCGGCCAGATGGGCGGCGAGCAGGTCAAGGTTTTGAACCTGCGTGTATTGAAAGTAATCCCCGAGAGCAACCTCATCCTCGTGAAAGGTTCGATTCCGGGAGCAAAAGGTGCTTATTTAACGATTGAAAAATAGTATGGAATTAGCTGTATTAAACACACAAGGAAAAGAGACGGGTCGTAAGGTAGTCCTTTCGGACGCCGTCTTCGGCGTGGAGGCTAATGACCACGCTATTTACCTCGACGTGAAGCAGTATCTCGCTGACCAGCGTCAGGGTACGCACAAGTCGAAGCAGCGCAACGAAGTTGCCGGCTCGACGCGCAAACTCAAGCGTCAGAAAGGCACCGGCGGCGCCCGTGCGGGCAGCATCAAGTCGCCCCTGTTCCCGGGAGGCGGCCGCATCTTCGGTCCCCAGCCCCGCGATTACAGCTTCAAGCTCAACAAGAAGCTCAAGCAGCTGGCCCGCCGCAGCGCGCTGACCTACAAGGCTCAGGCCGGCGCCATCAGCATCGTCGAGACGATGTCGCTGGAGGCTCCCAAGACCAAGTCGGTCGTGGCTCTGGCCGAGGCGCTCAAGGTCGACGACAAGAAGGTGCTGCTGGTTCTCCCCGAATCGAACGTCAACCTGCAGCTGTCGTGCCGCAACCTTCCCTATGTGAAGCCCGTGCTGGCTCAGAACGTCTGCACCTACGACGTGATGAACGCATCGGCCATCGTGATGGTGGAAGGCGCCGAGAATGTATTGAATACGATGTTAGCTTAAAAACGCAAGTTACAATGGACATTATTATTAAGCCGGTTTTGACCGAGAAAATGACGATTCAGGGCGAAAAGTTGAATCGCTACGGTTTTATCGTTGACGTGAGGGCTAACAAGCTGCAGATTCGCAATGCCGTAGAGCAGATGTACAACGTCGTCGTTACGGACGTGAACACCGTGAACTACATGGGCAAACTCAAGAGCCGCTACACCAAGGCGGGCCTCTTGGAGGGTCGCGCCAATAACTTCAAGAAGGCGATCGTCACCTTGAAGGATGGAGACAAGATCGATTTTTACAGTAATATCTAACGAAGATGGCAGTAAGAAAATTTAAACCTGTAACCGCAGGTACGAGACATAAGATTATCGGCACGTTCGACGAGATCACGACGTCGAAACCGGAGAAATCGCTGCTCAGCCCCAAGAAGAGCTCGGGTGGACGTAACAACGACGGCAAGATGACGGTCCGCTACATCGGCGGCGGTCACAAGCAGATGTATCGTAACGTCGACTTCAAACGCTCGAAGGACGGCATCGCCGCAACTGTAAAAACGATCGAGTACGACCCCAATCGTACCGCACGCATCGCACTCCTGGTATACGCCGACGGTGAGAAGAGCTACATCATCGCACCCAACGGACTCCAGGTGGGCCAGACCGTCATGAGCGGCGCAGGCGTCGCTCCCGAGGTCGGAAACACGCTCTTCCTGAGCGAGATTCCCCTGGGTACGGTCGTCCACAACATTGAACTCTACCCCGGTCAGGGGGCCGCTATGGCCCGTTCGGCCGGTTCCTACGCCCAGCTGCTGGCTCGTGAAGGCAAATTCGCCGTCATCAAGCTGCCTTCGGGCGAGACTCGTATGGTACTCGTAACTTGCCGCGCTACGGTGGGTGTCGTGTCGAACGTCGACCACAGCCTCGAAAGCTCGGGCAAGGCAGGACGCGAGCGTTGGCTCGGCCGCCGTCCGCGCAACCGCGGTGTCGTCATGAACCCGGTGGATCACCCGATGGGTGGTGGCGAAGGCCGTGCGTCGGGTGGTCACCCGCGTTCGCGCAAGGGTCTGCTTGCCAAGGGTTATAAGACTCGTAACCCGAAGAAGACGACCTCGAAGTTTATTATTTCCAAGAAGAAAAAATAATTAAATAAGAGTACATAATGAGCCGTTCATTAAAAAAAGGACCGTTTATCGACCCCAAGCTCGAAGCGAAGATCGTCGCCCAGGCGGAAGGAAATAAAAAGTCGGTAATCAAGACATGGTCGCGAGCAAGTATGATCTCGCCTGACTTCGTAGGTCAGACGGTAGCTGTCCACAACGGAAACAAATTCATTCCGGTGTATGTAACAGAGAACATGGTAGGACACAAACTCGGCGAGTTTGCTCCCACCCGCAACTTCCGCGGTCACGCAGGTAACAAGAAAAAATAGGTAGAAAATGGGTGCAAGAAAAGCAAATAAAGCCGCACAGTTAAAGGCTGAAAAGAAGCAGAAGGCTATCGCCATTATGCGTGATTGCCCGACCTCTCCCCGCAAGATGCGCCTGGTGGCCGACATCATCCGCGGCGTGGAGATCAACAAGGCTCTGGGCATCCTTCGTTACTCGAAGAAGGAGGCGTCGATCCGTATGGAGAAGCTCCTCAAGTCGGCGATCGCCAACTGGGAGGCCAAGAACGAGTCGGAGCGTCTGGAGGATGTGAAACTCTGCGTGAAAGAGGTATTCGTCGACGGCGGTCGCATGCTGAAGCGTATTCAGGCTGCGCCCCAGGGTCGCGCACACCGGATCCGCAAGCGTTCGAACCACGTAACGATCGTAGTTGACAAAATGGTAACCGTAGAAAACAAGTAATCAGATGGGACAGAAAGTTAATCCGATAGCAAATCGTCTTGGTATCATCCGGGGTTGGGATTCCAACTGGTTCGGAGGCAAGGATTTCTCCGACAAACTCGTCGAGGACGCCAAGATCCGCAAGTATCTGAATGTCCGTCTGGCGAAGGCGTCGATCTCGAAGATCATCATCGAGCGCACGCTCAAACTGGTGACGGTTACGATTTCGACCGCCCGTCCGGGCATCATCATCGGCAAGGGCGGCCAGGAGGTCGACAAGCTGAAGGAGGAGCTGAAGAAGCTCACCGGCAAGGAGATCCAGATCAACATCTTCGAGGTGAAACGCCCCGAGGTGGACGCTGTCATCGTCGGCCAGAACATCGCCCGCCAGCTGGAGGGCCGCGTATCGTTCCGCCGCGCCGTGAAGACGGCCGTGGCTTCGACCATGCGCATGGGCGCCGAGGGTATCAAGATCCAGGTTGCCGGCCGTGTCGGCGGCGCCGAGATGGCCCGTACGGAGACGATCAAGGAGGGACGCATTCCGCTGCACACGTTCCGCGCAGACATCGACTACTGCCTCACGGAGGCCCTCACGAAAGTGGGTATCCTGGGCGTGAAGGTGTGGATCTGCCAGGGCATCGTATACGGCCAGCGCGACCTGTTCGAAATCGCAGGCGCTTCGGCGCAGGCACCTTCGGGCGACCGCGGTGAGCGCGGCGACCGTCGTGGCGGACGCGGAGACCGCGGAGACCGTCGCGGTGGAGACCGTCGCGGCGGACGCCGGGGCGGAGACCGTCGCAATAACAATCAGTAAGTAGGACCTTTTTAAAGCAGAACTAACATGTTACAGCCGAAAAAGACCAAATTTAGAAGAATGCAGAAAGGCCGTATGAAGGGTATCGCTCAAAGAGGTAACCAGCTTGCATACGGATCGTTCGCAATCAAGGCACTTGAATCGACCTGGATCACGGGTCGTCAGATAGAGGCGGCACGTCAGGCCATTACGCGTTACATGAAGCGTGAGGGACAGCTGTGGATCCGCATCTTCCCCGATAAACCCATCACGAAGAAGCCCGCCGAGGTACGTATGGGTAAGGGTAAAGGTAATCCCGAAGGCTTCGTGGCGCCTGTTACGCCCGGACGCATTCTCTTCGAGGCAGAGGGTGTGCCCCTGGCGGTTGCGCAGGAAGCGCTGCGTCTGGGCGCCCAGAAACTGCCCATCACCACCAAGTTTATCGTAAGACGTGACTACGTCGAAACCACAATTTAAGGGACACAGAACATGAAAAGTGCAGAAATCAAGGATATTTCGACAAAGGACCTGCAGGAGCGCATCGAGACCGAAAAGGCCCAGCTCGCGAAGCTGAAGGTGCAGCACGCGGTGTCCCCCGTCGAGAACCCGTCGATCATTAAGAAGAACCGCAGAGATATAGCTCGCATGCTGACCGTTCTGCGTCAAAAAAACGCTAAATAACGAGAACAACTATGGAAAGAAATCTTAGAAAAGAGCGTATCGGTGTGGTTGTCAGCAACAAGATGGAGAAAACCATTGTGGTTGCAGTAGCACGTAAGGTGAAGCATCCTATCTACGGTAAGTTCGTGAACAAGACGACCAAGTTCGTGGCCGAGTCGCTCGACGAGACCTGCAAGGAGGGCGATACCGTACGCATCATGGAAACCCGCCCGCTGAGCAAAACGAAGCGTTGGAGATTAGTACAAATCATTGAAAGAGCTAAGTAGTTATGATACAACAGGAAAGTAGACTCATTGTAGCTGATAACAGCGGTGCGAAGGAGGTCCTCTGCATCCGGGTGCTCGGCGGCACGAAGCGTCGCTATGCATCCATCGGCGATAAGATCGTCGTGGCTGTCAAGAGCGCGGCTCCCTCGGGCGATGTCAAGAAGGGCGCCGTGTCGAAAGCCGTAGTCGTGAGAACCACGAAGGAAATCAGACGTGCCAACGGTTCGTACATTCGTTTCGACGACAACGCCGTGGTGCTGCTTAACAACCAGGGTGAAATGCGCGGTACTCGTATATTCGGCCCCGTAGCTCGCGAGCTGCGCGACCAGTATATGAAGATTATCTCCCTCGCACCCGAAGTATTGTAATCATAAAAACTATTTCGGATATGTCAAAATTACATATTAAGAAAGGGGATCAGGTTCAGGTTATCGCCGGTGACAGCAAAGGCCAGACGGGCAAAGTCCTGAAGGTCGAGGTTTCGAAGCAGCGCGCCATCGTCGAAGGTGTGAACCTCTGCAAGAAGGCCACGAAGCCCAATGCGCAGAACCCCCAGGGAGGCATCGTCGAGAAAGAGGCTCCGATTCACATTTCGAACCTCATGCTCATCGACCCCAAGTCGGGCAAACCCACCAAGGTCGGCCGCAAGACGGATGCAAAAGGTAAATTAGTTCGTTTCGCTAAAAAGTCAGGGGAGGAGATCAAATAATGGCATACGTACCTACACTCAAGACAAAATATAAGGAGCAGATCAAATCTGTCCTTATGAAGGAGTTCGGTTACACGAGCATTATGCAGTGCCCGAAGCTCACGAAGATCGTAATCAACCAGGGTATGGGCCAGGCTGTCGCCGATAAGAAACTCATCGACGTGGCCGAAGCCGAACTGACGCAGATCACCGGTCAGAAGGCCGTTCAGACCCGCTCGCGCAAGGACATTTCGAACTTCAAGCTGCGTAAGGGCATGCCGATCGGCGTGCGCGTGACGCTGCGCGACACGAAGATGTACGAGTTTCTGGAGCGTCTGATCGCTGTCGCTCTTCCCCGAATCCGGGATTTCAAGGGTATCAACGAGAAGTTCGACGGCCAGGGCAACTACACCCTGGGCATCACCGAGCAGATCATCTTCCCGGAGATCGACATCGACAAGATCACCAAGATCTTCGGCATGGAGATCACGTTCGTAACGACGGCCAAAACTGACGAGGAGGCTTACGCCCTGCTCCGCGAGTTCGGTCTTCCTTTCAAAAACGCTAAAAAGAATCAATAAGCTATGGCAAAAGAATCTATGAAGGCCCGCGAGGTGAAGCGTGCGAAACTCGCAAACCGCTATGCTCACAAGCGCGAGGAGATCGCTGCCAAGGTGAAGAGCGGTGAGATGGATCACGAAGAGGCATGGCAGGCGCTTGCGAAGCTGCCCCGCAACTCGAATCCCATCCGCCAGCACAATCGCTGCAAGATCACGGGTCGTCCCAAGGGCTACATTCGCCTGTTCGGCATCAGCCGTATCCAGTTCCGCGAAATGGCCTCGAAGGGGCTGATCCCGGGCGTTACGAAAGCCAGCTGGTAGCAGCCGCAGGTGCGGGGAGGGGCGAGCGTGCGACCGCCTGAAACCCGCAGATCCTGCGATTCTGAATAAAAGTTCCGTTTTCCGGAAGGTGAGGAGCCTGTGGAGAGCGAGTCTCTCGGAAGGAAACGGGGCCGATAGGGGTGTTCAGCCCGTGTAGATACGTCACAGTGTCGGGGAAAGTGCCGCCGCAAGCGGTAACTTCCCGATATGTGGGGCGTAACGAGGGGTTGGGCGCTTGGTTACAAATTTCTCGGACCAGGGGCCGGAAGGTTGATGCCGTGGCTGCGTGAGCGGAGGGCGGATGCTGGAAGGTTTAGCCGAAGGGACAATGCGGAAGTTGCGCAATGCGGCGGAAGCGGGGACTTTCAGGCTGCCGGAACGGAGGGACGAAACGGGGCTGCGTAGGGCGGTCCGTGTGGCGTTCCGAAGGGCGGGAATCGGGACCAGGGTGCGGCGAATGCCGTGCCGGAGGAACCGAAAGACTGTCGCCGAAAGGGAATTTTGTGCGGATACATGTTAGCAACATCGGGTGCTAACATTGTCTGCGTTCCGGAGGCAGGGCTAAAATCGCTAAAAATCAGGCGATAACTTGGCTGTTTGGGAAATAATGCGTATATTTGCGCGCTTTAGGCCCTCGCGTGCGTATGCGGGTGGGGTTGCCGGCAAGAAAAGGGGTGGGGCTAATATCCTGAACCTCAAAGAAATAAAAACAAAGGGCTGCCGTGAAATATCGAAGGCCCAGCTAATTAACTAATTTTTAATTTTTAACTTCTATTCGTTATGACTGATCCTATTGCGGACTTTCTGACCAGAATTAGAAACGCGGTGAAAGCCAACCACAAGGTGGTTGAAGCTCCCGGTTCAAAAATTAAGCAGGAGATGACCAAGATCCTCTATGAGCAGGGTTATATTCTCGCTTACAAATTCGACAAGGACGAGAAAGGTCATCCGTCGATCAAAATCGCTCTGAAGTGGGACCCCGCCACCAAGACCAACGCCATCAAGGACCTTAAGCGCGTAAGCCGCCCGGGTCTGCGCCGCTATGCGTCGGTTTCGGACATGCCCCGCGTTTTGAACGGCCTGGGCATCGCCATCGTTTCCACGTCGAAAGGCATCATGACCGACGCCAAGGCCCGTCAGGAGAACGTGGGCGGCGAGGTGCTGTGCTATATCTACTAATCGCAAATCATTAAAGAACAACACAATGTCAAGAATTGGTAAATTACCTGTAAACCTGCCGGCCGGCGTTACCGTGGAGGTAGCTGCCGACAACACGGTAAGCGTGAAAGGGCCACTCGGGACGCTGAGCCAGAAAGTTGACTCGGACATCAAGGTAGAGGTCGGCACGCACACGGACGTTCACACGGGCAAGGAAGTTCCCGCCGTTCTGGTGACCCGTCCCACCAACCAGCCCCGCCACCGTTCGCTGCACGGGCTGTACCGCGCGCTGATCAACAACATGGTTGTCGGCGTGTCGAAAGGCTATGAAATCAAACAGGAACTCGTCGGCGTCGGCTTCAAGGCCGAGGTCAAGGGCCAGGTGCTCGAAATGAGCCTCGGCTACTCGCACGACACGCATTTCCTGCTGCCCAAGGAGGTGACCGCCACGGCCGTTACCGAGAAAAAGGGCAACCCGATCGTAACCTTCAAGTCGATCGACAAGCAGCTCATCGGCCAGGTTGCCGCGAAGCTCCGTTCGCTGCGCAAGCCGGAGCCGTACAAGGGCAAGGGTATCAAGTTCGTCGGCGAGCAGATCCGTCGCAAGGCCGGTAAATCAGCAGGTGCTAAATAGTAAATAGTCTGAAGTTATGTCATTGAACAAGATAGAAAGAAGAGAGAGGATCAAGATGCGTATCCGCAAGATCGTGAGCGGAACGCCTTCACAGCCTCGCATGACTGTATATCGTAGCAACAAGCAGATCTACGTACAGTTTATCGACGACCTCGCAGGTGTTACCCTGGCTACGGCTTCCTCGCTGGACAAGGAGGTTGCGGAAGCAGCCGCCGGCAAGAACAAGTGCGAAGTCGCCGCCCTGGTAGGCAAGCTGGCCGCCGAGCGCGCCGTTGCCAAAGGCATCAGCGAAGTAGCCTTCGACCGCAACGGCTACCTGTATCACGGAAGAGTTAAACAGCTGGCCGAAGCAGCACGCGAAGGCGGACTTAAATTCTAAGCGATTATGTCAAATACCAACATAAAGAAAGTACGCACGAGCGATCTCGAACTCAAGGACCGTCTCGTCAGCATCCAGCGCGTTACCAAGGTTACGAAGGGTGGCCGCACGTTCAGTTTCTCGGCCATCGTCGTCGTCGGCAACGAAGACGGCGTCGTGGGCTACGGCCTGGGTAAGGCTTCGGAGGTTCAGTCGGCCATCGCCAAGGGCGTGGAGGACGCAAAGAAGAACCTGGTGAAGATTCCGGTTATCAACGGTACGATCCCCCACAAGCAGGAGTCGCGTTACAGCGGTTCGCTCGTGATGATTCGTCCGGCCGCTCCCGGTACGGGTGTCATCGCCGGCGGTGCCATGCGTGCCGTTCTGGAGTCGGTGGGCATCAAGAACGTGCTTGCCAAAAGCAAGGGCTCTTCGAATCCCCACAACCTGGTGAAGGCGACCATCGGCGCACTGTGCGAGCTGCGCGATGCCCACAGCATCGCCCGCGTGCGCGGTATCTCGATGGACAAGGTGTTTAACGGTTAATTCTCAAGAAGAACATGGCAAGATTGAAAATCACCCAGGTCAAAAGCCGCATCGGCTCCACGGAGCGTCAGTGCAAGAACCTTGACGCGCTGGGTCTGAAAAGGATCAACGCGAGCGTCGAGCACGACGACTCGGTGATCATAAAAGGTATGATTGCGCGCGTGAAGCACCTCGTGAAGGTCGAGGAAGTAGCCCCCGCCAAGAAGGCTGCCCCCAAGGCCAAGAAAGCCGAGGTCAAGGAGGAGGCTGCACAGGCCGCAGAATAAGTTTAACAGCTAACGGACTATAACAATGGAACTCAATAATCTCAAACCCGCAAAGGGTTCAACGCATCACGATAAACGGATCGGCCGCGGTGCAGGTTCGGGCCACGGCGGCACGGCTACCCGTGGACACAAGGGTGCACAGTCGCGTTCGGGTTACTCGCGCAAGCTCGGCTTCGAGGGTGGCCAGATGCCGCTTCAGCGTCGCCTCCCCAAGTTCGGTTTCACGAATCTGAAACGAGTTGAATTCAAGGCCATCAACCTCTCGACGCTCGAGGAGCTGGCAGCCAAGAAATCGCTCACGGAGGTTACGGTCGACACGCTCATCGCCGCAGGTTTCATCTCGTCGAACGACAAGGTGAAGATCCTGGGCAACGGCACGATTTCGAAGGCGCTCGCCGTCAAGGCGCATGCGTTCTCGAAGAGCGCCGAGGCGGCCATCACGGCAGCCGGGGGCAGCGTCGAAAAACTGTAAGCAACCTTAGAACCCAAAAATTATGAATCAGTATCTCGTTGTTGGTGTCGTCTTTTTGGTGGTAATCGCTCTTTTGGCGACCAACAAGAAATTGGTAGAAACGCTCAAGAATATCTACAAGATCGAGGAGCTTCGCAAGCGTGTCATTTACACGATCGGGCTTCTGCTGGTCTACCGCTTGGGTAGTTTCGTCGTGATTCCGGGCATCAACCCCAACGCCCTGGGCGAGGGTTCGGCGTATGCCAGCCAGCTGGAAGGCAACGGACTTCTGGGTCTGTTGGACGTCTTCTCCGGCGGTGCGTTCGGCAACGCCGCTATTTTCGCGCTCGGAGTCATGCCGTACATCACCGCCTCGATCATCATCCAGCTCATGGGTATGATGGTTCCGTATTTCCAGAAAATGCAGAAGGAGGGTGAGAGCGGCCGCCGCAAGATGAACCAGTGGACACGCTTCCTGACGATCGGCGTGCTGATCCTGCAAGGTCCGGCGTACATCGCCAACCTGTACCATCAGATGCCCACTGCGTTCGTTTACGGCAATTCGTTCGGCTTCGTTGCCTATGCGACGACGATCCTGATCGCCGGAACCATGTTCATCATGTGGCTGGGCGAGAAGATCACCGACAAGGGTATCGGTAACGGTATCTCGCTGATCATTATGATCGGTATCGTGGCACGTCTCCCGCACGCGCTGTTGGCCGAGGTCAACGCCCGCTTCCAGACTGCCTCGGGTAGCGCCATCATGCTGATCCTCGAGCTGGTGCTGCTGTTCCTTGTCTTCATGGCAACGATCGCTCTGGTACAGGCGGTCCGCAAGGTCCCTGTACAGTATGCAAAGCGTATCGTCGGTAACAAACAGTACGGCGGCGTACGTCAGTACATTCCGCTGAAGATGAATGCCGCGAATGTGATGCCTATCATCTTCGCGCAGGCTCTGATGTTTATTCCGGCGCTGTTCTCCGGTACGGCCTTCGCGGCTGCTTTCAGCTCGATGACCGGTTTCTGGTACAACTTCACGCTTGCAGTGCTGGTAATCGCCTTCACCTACTTCTACACGGCGATTATCATCAACCCTCAAATGATGGCCGATGACATGAAGCGAAACGGCGGCTTTATCCCGGGAGTGAAACCGGGTAAGCAGACCGTGAACTACATCGACACCATCATGACGCGTATCACCCTTCCGGGTTCGTTCTTCCTGGCGATCGTGGCGATCCTGCCCGCGCTGGCGATGAAGTTCCTGGGCATCCAGCAGTCGTTCGCCTACTTCTACGGAGGTACGTCGCTGCTGATCATGGTCGGTGTGGTACTCGACACTCTGAAGCAGATCGAGAGCTACCTGCTGATGCGCCATTACGATGGTCTGATGAAGACCGGACGTATTCAGGGTCGTCATTAGGAGTTTTTCCGAAGAGTTCTTAAGCGAAGAAATGATCTATTTAAAGACAGACGAGGAGATAGAGCTGCTCCGGGAGAACAACATCCTGGTGTCGGAGACGCTGGCGGAAGTGGGTCGCCACATCCGTCCGGGCGTCACCACCAAGGAGTTGGATTCGATTGCCGAGGATTTCATCCGCGCGCACGGAGCAGTTCCCGCCTTCCTCGGGTATCAGGGATTTCCCGCTTCGTTGTGTATATCGGTAAACGAACAGGTGGTTCACGGTATCCCATCCTCGAAATGCGTTCTCAAAGAGGGCGACATCGTTTCGGTCGATTGCGGTACGTTTATGAAGGGGTTTGTTGGTGATTCGGCATATACGTTTGCCGTTGGCGAGGTTGCCGGGGAAGTTAGGCAGCTGATGGACGTCACCAAAGAGGCTCTTTATAAAGGTACGGCGCAGGCCAAAGCCGGCAACCGCGTAGGCGACGTGTCGGCAGCCGTGCAGGAGTACGCCGAAAGTTTCGGCTACGGAGTCGTGCGCGAACTGGAGGGACACGGACTGGGTCGGAAAATGCACGAAGACCCCGGTGTTCCCAATTACGGCGCACGCGGCAGAGGACCGCTCCTGAAGGAGGGCATGGTCATCTGCATCGAACCCATGATCAACATGGGGACCAAAGCGGTGGTTTTCGAACGGGATGGCTGGACGGTCCGTACGCGGGACCACAAACCGGCGGCGCACTACGAGTTCGCCGTTGCGGTCCGCAAATCGGGACCCGATGTCCTGACGGACTTCAGTATCATCGAAAAGGCAATAAACAATTAAGACTCTATGGCAAAACAAACTGCTATTGAAAGGGACGGGACGATTATCGAGGCGCTGTCCAACGCGATGTTCCGCGTCGAACTGGACAACGGCCACATTCTCACGGCCCATATCTCGGGAAAGATGCGTATGCACTACATCAAGATCCTTCCCGGAGATAAAGTAAAAGTGGAGATGACGCCCTATGACCTTACGAAGGGACGTATATCTTTCCGGTACAAATAATTAGATTGCTTGAAAATCATGAAAGTTAAAGCATCCATCAAGAAAAGAAGCGAGGATTGCAAGATTGTGAAGCGTAAAGGCAAACTTTATGTCATTTGCAAAAAGAATCCCAAGTTTAAAATGCGCCAGGGGTAATGTTTTTTAAACAAGTCAAAAAAGAAAAAGAATTTATATGGCACGTATAGTCGGTGTAGATTTACCGAAAAACAAAAGAGGCGAGATCGGCCTGACCTATATCTACGGTATCGGTCGTTCGACGGCTCGTAAGATTCTCGAGACCGCTGGCATCAGCTACGATCTCAAAGTACAGGATTGGTCGGACGACCAGATCGGTGCGATCCGTTCGACGATCGCCGACCTGGGTCTGAAAGTCGAGGGCGAATGCCGTTCGATGGTCCAGCTGAACATCAAGCGCCTGATGGACATCGGCTGCTACCGCGGCATCCGTCACCGTCTGGGTCTTCCCGTCCGCGGTCAGTCGACCAAGAACAACGCGCGTACCCGCAAGGGCCGCAAGAAGACTGTCGCAAACAAGAAAAAGGCAACGAAGTAATCTTTAGAGAATTATGGCAAAGAAAACTGGAACAGTTAAGAAAAAGGTTGTTAAGGTCGGTGCGCTGGGCAATGTCTATGTACACTCCACTTTCAACAACGTAATCATCACCATCACCAACGAGGTGGGCGATGTCATCAGCTGGTCGTCGGCCGGCAAGATGGGCTTCCGTGGTTCGAAGAAGAATACTCCGTATGCAGCACAGACCGCTTCGGCGGATTGCGCCAAGGTCGCTTACGACATGGGCCTGCGCAAGGTGAAGGTTTATGTGAAGGGTCCGGGTGCAGGTCGCGAGTCGGCCGTGCGCACGATCCACGGCGCCGGTATCGAGGTGATGGAGATCATCGACGTTACGCCGCTGCCGCACAACGGCTGCCGTGCTCCTAACCGCCGCCGCGTATAATTCAGGCACAGGTTAAGGATAATTTCAAGGTTTTAAAAAAAGACAGAACAATGGGAAAATATATAGGACCTAAATCGAAAATCGCCCGTAAATTCGGCGAAGCTATCTATGGTGCGGATAAGGTGCTCGAAAAGCGCAACTATCCTCCCGGACAGCATGGTCTGGCGCGCAAGCGCAAGAAAGTGTCGGAGTACGGCACGCAGTTGAGCGAGAAGCAGAAGGCGAAGTACACGTACGGCCTGCTGGAGAAGCAGTTCTCGCGCACCTACGAGCAGGCTGCCCGCATGGGCGGTATCACGGGTGAGAACCTGCTGAAGCTGCTGGAGTGCCGCCTGGACAACGTCGTTTACCGCTTGGGTATCGCCCCGACGCGTGCGGCTGCCCGCCAGCTCGTTTCGCACTGCCACATCTGCGTGAACGGCAGCGTCGTGAACATCCCCTCGTACTCGCTGCGCGCGGGTGACGTGGTGTCGGTTCGCGAGAAGTCGAAGAGTCTGGAAGTGATCTCGGCATCCCTGGCCGGCTCGTCGAAGAGCCGCTACGCCTGGTTGGAGTGGGACAACGCCTCGATGAGCGGCCGTTTCCTCCAGAAACCCGAGCGTGAGGAGATCCCCGAGAACATCAAGGAGCAGCTCATCGTCGAGTTGTACTCGAAGTAGTAATCAAAACAAATTCACCTATTATGGCAATATTAGCATTCCAGAAACCTGAGAAGGTTATTATGCTTGAATCCACTTCGTCGTTCGGGAAGTTCGAATTCCGACCGCTGGAGCCCGGATTCGGTATGACTGTCGGTAACGCTTTGCGTCGTATTCTGCTCTCTTCGCTGGAGGGTTACGCAATCACGACTGTCAAGGTAGCCGGTGTCGATCACGAGTTTGCCGCTATCCCCGGTGTGATGGAGGATATGTTGAACATCATCCTCAATCTGAAGCAGGTTCGTTTTATCCGCACAGTCGATAATCAGGATGCCGAAAAAGTATCCATTAACGTTGCGGGTGTTACGGAGCTGACTGCCGGATATATCTCGAATTACCTGTCGTTCTTCAAGGTCCTCAATCCCGACCTGGTGATCTGTCACCTGGCCCCGGGAACGAAGATGCAGATGACGCTCACGATCGGCAAAGGCCGCGGCTACGTGCCTGCCGAGGAGAACGCTCCCGCTGAAAGCGAGTTCGGAACGCTTCCGATCGACTCGATCTTCACGCCCATCAAGAACGTGAAGTACTCGATCGAAAACTACCGCGTCGAGCAGAAGACCGACTACGAGAAGCTGAATTTGGAAATTACCACCGACGGGTCGATTCACCCCAAAGAGGCTCTGAAAGAGGCCGCAAAAATTCTCATCCAGCACTTCATGCTCTTCTCCGACGAGAAGATCACCGTCAACATGGAAGACACGAACGGTGCCGAGGAATTCGATGAGGATGTACTCCACATGCGTCAGCTGCTGAAGACGAAGCTCTCGGATCAGGACCTTTCGGTCCGCGCCCTGAACTGCCTGAAGGCCGCCGATGTCGATACGGTGGGGGACCTCGTGAAGCTGAACCGCAACGACCTGCTGAAGTTCCGCAACTTCGGCAAGAAGTCGCTGACGGAGCTGGACGAGTTGCTGACCTCGCTCAACCTGAAGTTCGGTATGGACGTATCAATCTACAAACTTGACAAAGATTAATTATGAGACACAATAAGAATTTCAACCACCTGGGCCGTCAGGCAGGCCACCGCAAGGCCATGCTGTCGAACATGGCCACGTCGCTGATCCTGCACAAACGCATCGAAACGACGGTTGCCAAGGCCAAGGCCGTTCAGCGTTTCGTGGAGCCTCTGGTCACCAAGTCGAAGGAGGACACGACGCACTCGCGCCGTATCGTATTCTCGTACCTGAAACAGAAAGAGGCCGTTACGGAGCTGTTCCGTACGATCGCGCCGAAGATTTCGGAGCGTCCGGGCGGTTACACCCGCATCCTGAAGACCGGTTTCCGTCTGGGCGATGCTGCCGACATGTGCATCATCGAGTTCGTTGACTTCAACGAGCCTTACACGCTGGGTATCGCTCCCGCAGCTGCTTCGGAGGCAAAACCGAAGACGCGCCGTTCGCGCAAGTCGGCCGCCAAGGCTACCGACGCCGTCGAGGAGGCTACCGTCGTCGAGGGCGAGGCTAAAAAGGCCGCACCCAAGAAGGCTGCCGCCCCGAAGAAGCCCGCAGCGCCGAAGGCCGCTTCGGCCAAGGCTGCGGCTCCGAAGGTTGCGAAGAAGACCAATGTGGGCAAAAAAATGTAGCCTTTTGGATTTGTAAGCGGATATTCCCGCACATCCTAAACAAAACCCGAATGGGACGTCCGTCAGGACTACCCATCCGGGTTTTTTATTACGATGCACGAAAAATCGGTTTCGGCTTATGTCGTGCTTGAAGCCTTTCGCCTGCAATCGAAAATCGCCGCAACAAAAACAGGGACTGTGTAAACAGCCCCTGTTTAATTTACGATCCGTTTGGCGCTATTGGAAATGATAGAGAAACACGACCGTCGCATCGAGGGCCGTTTTGGGGCTGTCCTTGATTTCGAGCGACACCTTGATCTCCGCCTTGGCGATGCCGCGGAGGTTTGCGAGCGACACCAGCGAGGCGCGCAGCCGGACTGCGTCGCCTGCCAGCACAGGCCGGTTGAAGCGCAGTTTCTCGATGCCGTAGTTGACCAGCATCTTCACGTTGTTGACCTCCAGAATTTGTCCCCAGAGGTAGGGGAGCACCGAAAGGTTCAGGTAGCCGTGCGCAATGGTCGATTTATAAGGGCTTTCCGTCCGGGCGCGCTCCGTGTCCACGTGAATCCACTGGTGGTCGAGCGTGGCGTCGGCGAAAAGGTCGATCTGCTCCTGCGTGATCGTCAGGTAGTCGGAAACACCCAGCTCCTGACCTATGTGCTGGGCGAATTCGTTGAAATTGTTGATGATTAACCGGCTCATGTCGTTTTGTTATGTGCTGTAAATATACGAAAAAAGTTTGTTCCGGCCGCATTCGGCCCGTTTTTGAACATCTTTGCGGAGGGCATGGAAATCCCCGGCCGTCGACGGGCCGGGGATTTTTTAACGGGTGCGGGATTACAGATTGATCTCGATCCGGGGATGATCCTTCTCGGAGTACCACATGTTTTCGACGGTGACGTCGAGCGGCTTGTCACGTCCTACGGTGGTCATCAGCGTCGAGAACGGCTTGAGCACGACGGGATTCTGCCCCGGGAAGCGGAGGACGTACTCCACCGAACTGCCGTTCGTGAGGCTTACCGTGCGGCGGCCGTTGCTCGGGTCGGTGTGGAGCACCTTTGTCCGGACCGATGCCGTGAAGAGGTCCTTCAGCAGCTGTTCGTCGCCCGCTATCGTGCCGAACGAATAGGCCAGCGTGCGGCGCGCTTCGAGCGCCTCGCGCAGCGCTTCGAGCGAGTTGTTCCGGGCGAAGATCAGCGTCATGTTGCGGCTGTGGCCCTGAAGCCGGTAGGTCTCGGCCGTCGCATCGTGGATGTCGGTATTCGCCGACACGAACAGTTTGCGGGCGTGGGCGCGTGCGATGGCTTTGGGGTAGAACTCTGCGCCGTTCATAATTTCGATGCCGTCGATCAGCCCTTCGCCGTAGGCTTTGACTTCGAACTCGGGGTGTTCGAGGCTCTTGCGCCGCCAGCCCGGATGGTTGTGCATCACCAGCGCCCCCTGCGCCTTGGCGTTGCGGAGCGATTGCAGGGCGTCGGTGGCGTAGAGGGAGTTGTTGTCCGTGGTGAAAAGGGCGTTGTAGTGGCCGTAGGCGATCGGTTCGCGGGTGATCTCGGCGCCGGGAATGATCGTCAGACCGTATTTTCGGGCGGTCTCCCGGGCCAGTTTCACCGGGAGGTTCAGATCCGACTGGATGCCCCGTTCGTCGGCGCTCCTCCGGATGATGTTGTTGTTTATGGCCTCCGTACCTTCGGGAACGTAGCCTTTGAGGAAGTTCAGCATCTTGCCTTCGTGGCGGCGGTATTCCACGTGTTCGGTGATCGCCAGCACGTCCAGGCCGTCGTACCACGCTTCGCGGACGCGGAATTCGGGCGTGCAGTCGCCGTCGGAGTAGACCGAGTGGGTGTGCAGGTCGGCTTTGTAGACGTTGTAGCCGTTCACCTCGGGCAGTATGAATTCCGCGCGCTGTGCGGCGATGCGCCCGGTGTGGCGCGTGATGTCGGGATTGTAGGCGTCGGTGTAGTAGCCTTGCGCGCTTGCGGCGCATGCCGCCGAGAGTGCGGCGGCGAGAAACAGCAGTTTTTTCATGGTGTCGTAGTTATGGTTGGGAAATCCGGGTCGGATAAAGAGACAGAGGCCCCTGCAAGGGGCCTCTGTCCGTAATTGTACGCTGTCGCGGTATTACTTCGAGAACCCCTTGCCGATGGCGAGGAAGTCCTCTGCCTTGAGGGCTGCGCCGCCGATCAGGCCGCCGTCCACGTCCTCCTTGGCGAAGATTTCGGCGGCGTTCGAGGGCTTGCACGAACCGCCGTAGAGGATCGCCGTCTCCTGTGCCGCTGCGCCGAACTTGGCGGCGAGCACCTGGCGGATGTAGGCGTGGATCTCCTGTGCCTGCTCGGCCGAAGCGGTCTTGCCCGTACCGATGGCCCAAACCGGCTCGTAAGCGATCACGAGGTTCTTGTACTGCTCCTCGGTGAGGTTGTAAACCACCTCTTCGATCTGGGCCTTCACCACGTCGAAGTGTTTGCCGGCCTCGCGCTCGTCGAGGTTCTCGCCGACGCAGTAGATGGGGATCAGCCCGTTTGCATAGGCCTGCGCCATCTTCTTGTTGAGCGTCGCGGAGGTCTCGCCGTAGTACTGGCGGCGCTCCGAGTGGCCGAGGATCACGTATTTGCATCCCAGCGCCGCGATCATCGAGGCAGCGATCTCACCCGTGTAGGCGCCTTTGGCTTCGGTGGCGCAGTCCTGCGCGCCGAGTGCGACGTCCGAACCCTTCAGGGCCTCGGCAACCATCGCCAGATGGGTGAACGGCGGGCAGACGATGAAGTTCACGCACGAGCAAACCTCTCCGCGGCCTGCCACGACGCCTTTGGCCAGTTCGACACCTTCGGCGGGAAGCGTGTTCATCTTCCAGTTGCCGGCAACAATTTTCTTTCTCATAGTTGTAATTCTTTTTTATGTTAATAAGTCTATCCTTTGTTTAGCAAGAATCCCGGTTTCGCATGCGCGGCGTTCCGCCGCGTTTGCAATTCTACCCTCCCCTAAATCCCCTCCTCGGAGGGGACTTTATCGCGATGTTTCCGGGTTTTGGGCCGAAGTCGCGGCCTGCCGATCCGCTTCGGGCGAATCGAAAAATTTCTGACCGGGGCGTTCCGTAATTTTTAATTCTTAATTTTTCATTTTTAATTTGCGTCGCACCAGCCTTTCACCTCGTCGATCGAGGGGGCTTTCAGTCCGAGCTTGTTCTTCTTGTTGAATCCGCACAGGTCGTTGAAGAACTTGCCGGGGGCGAGTTTGCGGAGCGACTCGACGGTGAGGTACCCCATCTTCTGAATCACCGGAACCCACTCTTCGGGAACGCCGATGGCGGTGTAGGCCTCTGCGGGATCGTTCACGACCTTCTTCTCGGGGCGCATCTGCGGGAAGAACAGCACGTCCTGGATCGAGGACTGGTCGGTCATAAACATCGTCAGCCGGTCGATGCCGATGCCCATTCCCGAGCAGGTCGGCATGCCGTATTCCAGTGCGCGCACGAAGTCCATGTCGATGAACATGGCCTCGTCGTCGCCCTTCTCCGAGAGACGCAGCTGCTCCTGGAAACGCTCCAGCTGGTCGATCGGGTCGTTCAGCTCCGAATAGGCGTTGCACAGCTCCTTGCCGTTGACGAACAGTTCGAAACGCTCCGTCAGGTCGGGGTTCGAGCGGTGACGCTTGCACAGCGGCGACATCTCGCGCGGGTAGTCCGTGATGAAGGTGGGCTGGATCAGCTCCTCCTCGCAGTACTGCCCGAAGATGGCGTCGATCAGCTTGCCCTTGCCGAAGGTCTCGTCGACCTCGACGTTCAACTGCTTGCACGCTTCGCGCAGCTCCTCCTCCGAGCGGCCCGTGATGTCGTAGCCGGTCTTTTCGCGGATGGCGTCGGTCATCGTCAGACGGCGGAACGGGGCCTTGAATGAGATCGGCTTGCCGTCGATCGTCAGCTCCGTCGTGCCGTTCACGGCCATGGCCACCCGTTCGAGCATCTGCTCGGTGAACTCCATCATCCAGAGGTAGTCCTTGTAGGCCACGTAAATCTCCATGCACGTGAACTCGGGGTTGTGCGTGCGGTCCATGCCCTCGTTGCGGAAGTTCTTGCCGAACTCGTAGACGCCGTCGAATCCGCCGACGATCAGTTTCTTGAGGTAAAGTTCCGTGGCGATGCGCAGGTAGAGGTCGATGTCGAGCGAGTTGTGGTGGGTGATGAACGGACGCGCCGATGCGCCGCCGGGGATGGGCTGGAGGATCGGGGTCTCGACCTCGATGTAGCCCCGTTCGTTGAAGAACTCGCGCATCGTGGCCATGATCCTGGCGCGGCGGACGAAGGTCTCCTTCACCTGCGGGTTGACGATCAGGTCCAAATACCGCTGGCGGTAGCGCACCTCCGGGTCGGTGAAGGCATCGAACGTCTTGCCGTCCTTCTCCTTGACGACGGGCAGCGGGCGGATCGACTTCGACAGCACGGTGAACTTACGGCAGTGCACCGACAGTTCGCCGGTGTTGGTATGGAAGGCGAATCCCTCCACGCCGATGAAGTCGCCGATGTCGAGCAGTTTCTTGAAAACCGTGTTGTAGAGTGTCGGATCGCCTTCGGGGCAGATGTCGTCGCGGCGGATGTAGACCTGAATGCGGCCCGTGTGGTCCTGTAGCTCGAAGAACGAGGCGCTGCCCATGATGCGGCGCGACATGATGCGGCCGGCGATGCGGACGTCCTGGAAATTCTTCTTCGCGTCGTCGTAGTTATCGGCGATTTCGCGCGCCGTGGCCGTCACTTCGTAACGGGCGGCGGGGTAGGGTTCGATGCCCAGATTGCGCAACGCCGTGAGCGACTGCCTGCGAAGCTGTTCCTGTTCGCTGAGTTCGATTGCCATATCGTGTGTTTTTGATGTATCGTTTTATATCCGTGCAAAATTAGTGAAAAAAGGGCAAAGTAGCAACTCTTTCCGCAATCGGCTGCAACCGCGGCGCGGCGGCCCGGGAAAACCGGGCGCGGGCGGTTGTTGTTTATTTGGTTTTTATCGCTATATTTGTTTGTGTGTCTGACTAAAACCTGAATTATGAAACAACTCTCCATTCTCTTTCGCGGCACGCTGGGTTTCCCCTTCCCGGTTTCAGGGGCGTTCGCCCTGTGCCTGCTGCTGCTCGCCTCGTGCGGCGGCGACGACTCTTCGGACGAGAGCTATGCCGCCATTGAATCCGCATCGTTCACCTTCGACGAAACGACTCCGGCGAACAATGCGGTCCGTGTGATCGCCAACACCGGGTGGCAGGTTTTCTGGACGCCCGAGTCGGCTGCCGTCCGGGTGGAGCCGGCCTCGGGTTCCGGTAACGGAGTGTTCTACGTGTGGGACATGCCCAAGGGCGCTTCCGTTCAGGTGGGCGTGCGCGCCGCCTCGGGCAAGACCTCGGGCAAGCCGGTCACCGTGACCCGTGCCGCCGATGCCGTCGGGGTGACGCTCTCGGTCGCTCCCGCCGAACTGCTCTACGATCCGGCCTCGCCCGCATCGAACGTCGTCACCGTGACGACGAACGCTTCGTGGAAGGCGGCATGTCCCAATTCCGCGCTGAAGTTCTCGCCCGCCTCGGGTACGGGCAGCGCCACGATCACCATTGCCGACGCGCCCGCGGGGCAGCGCACCACGCTGACCGTTACGGCCGGAGAAGGCTCCGGCGCCAAGACTGCAACCTGCGTGATCGTGCGCAATCCGGAGACCCCCGCCGAGACGGTTTTCAGCCTCGATTTCGGCAACGGAGCGGGCGGCGTCTGGGCGGGCGCGAATCAGGAGTGGAAAACCCAGACCGGCACGGGAGCCTCGACGGTGACCTATGCCGTGAACAATGTCCGTATCAACAATGACAATTACGGTTCGGCGGGCAAATACTCCGGGGCTTCGGGAAAAGCCTACGCCAAGATGTTCTACAACGCGTCGACGGACTATTTCGTGATCCAGGACATCTCGCTGCCTGCGGGGCAGACGAATTTCACCCTCGCTTTCGGTGCGATCTTCCCGGCGGATGACGTTTCGCTGACGGTGAGCGCCGACGGTGCGGTCTGGAAACCGCTCGTCTATACGGGCGCGTCGGCCTACAACACGTGGACCGGGACGACGGTGGGCTTCACGCTCGCGCAGCCTGTTCCGAAACTGTGGATTCGCCTTGCGCCGACGGGTACGGAGCGCGCCTACGGACTGAATTTCGACGACATCCGGCTCACGACGGGCGGCGGCGGTCAGCAGGTCGACCTCGGGACGGGTGCGGGCCTTCGCTGGGCCGAGCTTCCCTCCAATTTCGAAACGCCCTCCTCCGACCAGTTCGTGCATACGACCTGGACCACGACCGTTTCGGGCGGCAAGCGGGTGCGCAACTACACCTATTGTTACGATAAGCGCCGCCACAATCCGGTTTGGGTGGCCTATCCGCATCATCGCTGCTACCTCGAAGGTTCGGGGCGCTCCGACGAGCCGTGGGCGGCGGACCCGGCGCTTCCGGAAACGCAGCAGGCGAAGATCTACCCTTCGTCGGCAGGCGACGTTTACCAGTATTGGGTCGCCGATCTGGTGACCGGCCGTTACGGCAGCGGCTATTGGTCGCGCGGGCACCTCTGCATGTCGCGCGAGCGGCCCGGTAAGGGGTTGGAAATCAACATGCAGACCTTCTGGCCGACCAACATTGCGCCGCAGGCCGCCGAGCCGAGTCCCTTCGGGAAGATCTGGGGGAATATCGAGGAGGCGATTTCAGGCGGCGCGATTCCCGCCGACACGCTTTACATCGTGGCCGGATGTTATTACGAAAACGACGGCTGGGTTCAGAAAGACGCCTCGAACAACGGTGCGTTGAGTTCGCTTTCGAAGGATTGCGTCATGCCGACGCACCAGTTCAAGATGGCCGTGCGCAAGAAGACGGTCCAGGTGGGCAAACCCATTCAGGAGTGTACGGCCGACGAACTGGAGACCATCGCCTTCTGGGTCGAAACTCTGACGACGAGCGCCGCCACGGAGAAGTCGCAGTTGGGGCAGTTTATCGTTCCCATATCGGAGATCGAGTCGAAGATGCGGATGAAATTCTTTCCGGGGATTCCCGACGCGGCCAAGAGCCGGGCCGGCACGCTGTCGGCGTGGTATTGACGGAAAAGGAGCTGCTATTGCAGCTCCTTTTTTGGGCGGGACAGTCTCCGGTAGGTCCAGAAGGCCGCCAGTCCCAGCGCGATGCCGACCGCCGTACCCCACACGAGGTCCATCGGGTAGTGTTTGCCCAGATAGATGCGTGAGTAGCAGATCAGGAGGGTGGAGAGAACCATCAGTCCCGTGAACCACCGCCGGCGGATGACCGAGGCCGACAGCACGGCCAGCGTGACAATGACCGCCGCATGGGCCGAGACGGTCCCGAAGCGGCCGCTCACGGCCTCGACGGGGACGTGTACGACCCAGTCGTGCGTAACGCCCGCGGCGGCGAGCGAGTCGGGCGTCAGCCAGCGCAGCTTGCGCAGCGAGTCGGGAGCGATCTCCAGCCCTTCGAGCGCGGGGGTGAACATCGGCCGCCAGCGCGGTTCGAAGTCGGGCAGCAGCCCGCCCAGCACGCCGTTGTGCTTGAAGATTCCCGAAATCATGTCCGAGAGGACCAGCGCGGCGATCATCAGCGCCGTGAAGAGGATGACGTTGCGCCATCCGTCGCGGCGCCACACGAGCCAGAGGATCAGCGCGTAGAGCGGCAGCCACATCGTCGTGCCCGAGACGGTCAGCATCAGACGGTCCATGAAGGGGCCTCCGTCGAAGTTCAGAGCTAAAAAGAGGTTATGGTCGCAATTCATAAGCTAAAAGTTGAGTGAATGTTTGGCCGACAATTCGGTCGCGTGCGACAAGCCCCCGGCAAGGCGAGGGTTTGGGGGTGGGTCCAATTTGTAAACGCCGCTGCAAGCGGCGAAAACGACATTCCGGGATGCATGAGCGGGTCCATATACGTATCAGAACTGGAAATAGATAAACGGCTGTATGTCGCTGGATTTGATCTGCATGACGCACCAGATCATCGCCGCGGCCATCAGGACCTGCAGAACCAGCGGCGCATGGACCACGATCCGCTGCGCGACGGCGTCGACGGCCGACGGCAGCAGGTGCAGGATGTAACCCGCGGCGATCAGCGCGAAGACGGCGGCGTAGCCCGTCACGACCTGCGGGATCATCGCGGCGTTGAAGTTTTCGAAAATCTGGTGCAGCATCAGCGAGACGGTCTGCATCGACTCGGCGCGGAACATCAGCCACCCCAGGCAGACGATGTTGAACGTCAGGAGCATGCCCGCCGCGCGGCTCCACCAGTGCATCTGCGCCCCGGTGGCCTTGGCGCCCGGAACGAGGGCCATCCAGAGCTTGTGCAGCGCCAGGGCCGCGCCGTGCAGTCCGCCCCAGAGGATGAAACGCACCGCCGCGCCGTGCCACAGTCCGCCCAGCAGCATCGTCAGGAGCAGGTTGCCGTAGGTCCGGATGCGGCCCTTGCGGTTGCCGCCCAGCGAAATGTAGAGGTAGTCGCGCAGCCACGTCGAGAGCGAGATGTGCCACCGCCGCCAGAACTCGGTGATCGTCGCCGACTTGTAGGGTGCGTCGAAGTTCTTCGGGAAGCGGAAGCCCAGCAGCAGGGCGATGCCGATGGCCATGTCCGAATAGCCCGAGAAGTCGCAGTAGATTTGCAGCGCATAGCCGTAGATGCCCATTAGGCACTCGAATCCCGAGTAGAGCAGCGGTTCGTCGAAGATGCGGTCGACGAAGTTGAGCGAGATGTAGTCCGAAATGATCGCCTTTTTGAACAGGCCCGTGAGGATCAGGAAGACGCCCGTGCCGAACATCTCGCGCGTGACCACGACCGGGTTCTGCCGGATCTGCGGGATGAAATCCCGGGCGCGGACGATCGGGCCGGCCACCAGCTGCGGAAAGAACGACAGGTAAAAGAGATAGTCGAGCCAGTTAGACAAAGGCTTCAGCTGGCCGCGGTAAATGTCTATGGTGTAGCTCATCGACTGGAAAACGAAGAACGAGATGCCGACCGGGAGGAAGATGTTCTGGAATTGCAGGAAGCCTTGTCCGAACAGCTGGTTGGAGATGTCGATGAGGAAGTTCGTGTACTTGAAATACCCCAGCATGCCGAGGTTCACCGCGACGCTCAATACCACCAGCCAGCGTTTCGTCCACCGGAAGCGCGCCCGGTAGATGCCCCGGGCGATCAAGAAGTCGCTCGCCGCGGCGAAGACGAGCAGCAGGAAATAGATGCCGCTCGACTTGTAGTAGAAATAGAGCGAGAAGGCGATGACGTAGACGATGCGGGCCATCGGCGCGCGGCGGAAGACGCTGTAAACGAGCAGGAATCCCGCGAAGAGGAACAGGAACAGCCCGCTGCTGAAAATCAGCGGCGAGGAGGCGTCGTAGGCAAACAGCGCCTGGAGCCTGTCGGTGATGCCGTCCGTTGCGGGAAAGGTCATTGCGCGCGCGGGTTAAGGGGTGCGGAGGATGGGGCCGGGAGGATGCTGCGGTCGACGGCGGCCCTGCGCGCCGAGTCGAGGACGGCCTGCGCCGCCGTGCGGCGCAGGCTGGCGATCCGCTGCTCGGTGTAGACTTCCGAGACTCCGGCGTTGATGGCGTCGAACAGCGCCCATGCCACGCGGCGCCCTCCGGCGTAGTTGATGTGGGTGTAGTCCTTGCCCGCCCAGCCGTTCTTGACGAACTGTTCCATGCCGCCCAGGGCGCGCATGGCGTCGCACGTGGGCCAGAAGGCCGCGCCCGTGTTCCGCGCCGCACGGCGCTGGCAGTCGAGCATGTGTGGGATGGCGTCCATCGGTTCGAATCCGGCGTCGGTCTTCACCGAACGGTCGCTGACGCCCAGCACGAGCACCGCCGCCCCCGGGAAGCACTGGCGGACATAGGCGATCATCTTCTCGATCTGTCCGGCGTAGTTGGTGTAGTTCTTCACGCCCGGCTGCATGATGTTCAGCCCGTACTGGAGCACCACCAGATCGTAGCCCAGCATGGCGTTGATCTGGGCGTTGACCGACGGGTTGGTCCAGAACATCGCCTGCCCGTTGTTGCTGCGCACGGAGTAGTTGTCGACCACGACGCCCCGGCCTTCGAAAACCGCTCCGTAGCCGACGAAGTCCTCCGCGCCGGAGAGCACCTTGAAGGCGAGCGAGCGGACACGGGGGGCCGAGACGGCGATCTGCCGCACGGCGTCATCGCCCGCGATGTCGAATTCGCGGCGCTGGGCGTCGTTGAGCGTCACCTCGACGCGGCTGTCGCGGGGCGAGAGGAAGAAGACGCGCGCCGTGGTGCACGAATCGAGGCGTTTGCGGTAGTCGGTGCTCTCCCAGCGGGTCGAAGCCCCGGCCGCAGGCTGGCTCACCCAGCCCGAGACGTAGAAATTCTCGCGCAGGCGCGCGGGCGCGGCTTTGCGCTGCATGATGTTGTAGGTCGTCCAGCCCTTCGACTGGGTTTTGACCGTGCGCCGGAACGCCGTCAGCGGCGAGGCCATCGGGGCGAATCCCGCGCCGCCGCCCGAGTAGGCCGACTGGAGCCGTTCGCGCAGGTCGGCCGTGAGGATGTCGCCCTCGACGAACGAGTCGCCCAGGAAGGCGATGCGCACCGGGCGCGGAGCGTTGAGCAGCGTGTCGCAGAAGGCCTGGATGCGTCCGCTGTCGCTGAAATCCTCGATCGGGGTCAGCGTCGCGACGAAGCGCGCCGAGTCGGGCACGGCGCGTTCGCGGCGGGCCGTGTCCTGCGCGAGGAGCCATTCGTAGGTGATCTGCACCTCGCGCGGGGTGGTGTCGGCCTCGATGCGTTCGGCGACGGCGGCCATGTCGATATGGAACTCCTCTTCGTCGAAGAGCGCCGGCTCGGCGGCGGGTTCGGCCGCTTCGGCGTCGTCGAACGAAAGGAGGTCCGAGAGGATGTTGGCGCGGCGGAGTTTCACGCCCCCGACGCTTTGCGGAGGGATGAAACTTACGGCCACGAGCACTGCGATGAGCGCTGCGGCCGCCAGCCAGCTGTGGTGGGTGTAATCTTTTCCGGGGGTGTTCATCGGTGGGTCAGTCGCGCCGTCCGAGGATCAGGAAGACGTAGTAAAGCACCGACGCGATGGCGCTCAACGCCGCTACGAGGTAAGTGCGGGCCGCCCACGAGAGGGCCTCTTTGGCCTGCGCGAGCTGTGCTCCCTGCATCGTGCGGCTGGTCTGGAGCCACTCCACGGCGCGGGCCGAGGCGTTGTACTCGACGGGCAGCGTGACGAGCGAGAAGAGGGCCGACATGGCGATCATGCCCACGCCGATCCAGCACAGCAGTTCGTTCTGCGTCGAGGCGAGGATGACGAGACCCAGGATGATGACCCACGTGGCGGCCGTCGAGGCGAACTGCACGACGGGAACCAGCTGCGAACGCAGCGTCAGCGGGGCGTAACCGCGGGCGTGCTGCACGGCGTGGCCGCACTCGTGGGCCGCCACGGCCGCGGCGGCGACGCTCGACGACGAGTAGACCGAGTCGCTCAGGTTGACGGTCATCGTCTGCGGGTTGAAATGGTCGGTGAGGTGTCCGCCCACGTGCGTCACCTTCACGTTGTGGATGTTGTTGTCGCGCAGCATCTTCTCGGCGACCTCGGCGCCGGTCAGCCCGCCGGGGAACTGCACCTTCGAATACTTCTTGAACACCGATTGCAGGCGCGCCTGCACGATGAACCCGATGACGCCGATGGCGATGATCAGGACGAACATGCCCATCGTCGCGGCGTCGTAGCGCGCGGCGTGCGGCTCTGCATAGTAACCTGCCTGGAGCAGGGCAATCATAGGAAATGTCATAGCGTTGTCTGTTTTGTTTTCCGGTGCGTGTAATACGCTCCCGCCTGCTGCGAGGGCATCAGCACCATATCATTAACGTTCATATGGGCGGGTAATTGTGCCGCCCATGCGATTGCTTCCGCAATGTCGGCGCCGGTGAGCGGTTCGACGCCGTCGTAAACCGCGTCAGCGCGCTTCTTGTCGCCGTGGAAACGCACTTCGGAAAATTCGGTCTCGACCATTCCCGGGCGGATCTCCGTCACCTTGATCCCGGCCGAAAGTAGGTCGGCGCGCATCGACTGCGAAATGGCGTGCACGGCGTGTTTCGAGGCGCAGTAGACCGCGCCGTTCTCGTAGGCCTCGGTCCCGGCGATCGAGCCGATGTTGAAGATGTGCCCGCGGCCCGCGGCGACCATCTTGGGCGCGATGACGCGCGTGACGTAGAGAAGCCCCTTGACGTTGGTGTCGATCATGGCGTCCCAGTCGCGCGTGTCGCCCAGGTCGATGTGCTCCAGTCCGGCGGCGAGACCCGCGTTGTTGACCAGCAGGTCGATGTTTTCGAGCGGAGAGAGGTTGCGGCGCACCTCCTCCTCGGAGCGCACGTCGAAGGCGAGCGTCGTGCAGCGGCCGCCCGCCGCTTCGATCTCCGCGCGCAGCGTCGCGAGCCGGTCGGCCCGGCGGCCCGTGGCGATGACGGCGTATCCCTCCTTTGCCAGCCGGAGCGCCGTGGCGCGTCCGATGCCCGAAGTGGCTCCCGTAATCAATGCCTGTTTTTGCATACGAAAAACGTTTGTTTTCCGCAAAGATACAAAAAAGTAGGATGGCTGCAAAACAGAATTGCGGGCGCGTTTGTAAAACCTTCCGGCTGATAAAAAGTGTCGTTACGATACCGGAAATACGAAATTTATATGTTACTTTGTACAAATTTTCGACAAGACAGCGCACCGTGAATCTCTCCTTTTTCATCGCACGCCGCATGGCGCAGCCCGCGCCCGGGAACAAGCCCGGGGTGATGGAGCGTATCGCCGTGGTGTCGGTGGCGCTGGGGATGGCGGTGATGATCCTCGCGATGGCCGTCATCATGGGCTTCAAACGCGAGGTGGCGCGCAAGATGACGGGGTTTGCGGCTCACGTCGCGGTGACCGACATAAGGGGCGTGAACGCGCTCGATGCGCAGCCCGTGCGCCGCAGCGCGCATGTCGAGGAGCTGATCCGCCGGACCGACGGGTTCGTGGCGATGGCTCCCTATGCCGTCAAGGGGGGCATCGTCCGCACGGCCGACGCCGTGGGCGAGGTGATGCTCAAGGGTGTCGAGGCGGATTACGACTGGTCGTATTTCCGCGAATGGCTCGTCGCGGGGGAGCTGCCCCGTGTGGGCGGCGAGGTCCGCACGAAGGACATCCTGCTGTCGCGCACGCTGGCCGACAAACTGCTGCTGGGCGTGGGCGACAAGGTCGAGATGCTGTTCGTCGAGCCGGGCGAAATGCCGCGCCGCGACCGTTTCAAGGTGGCGGGCGTCTACGAGTCGGGGATGGAGGAGATGGACGGCGTGGTGGTCGTGACGGACATCCGCAACGTGCAGCGGCTCTCGGAGTGGGGACCGGACGAGATTTCGGGCTACGAGATCCTGACGCGCTCGCTGGCCGGCGCCGACACGTTCGCCCGGACGCTGGGCCGGACGCTGTTGTACGATGATGCCGAAGATTCCGAAAACCTCGCCGTGACGAGCGTCCGGGAGCGGTACGCCAATATTTTCGATTGGCTGAAGGCCCACGATGTGAATGCCGCGGTGGTGATCGTCATCATGCTCGTGGTGGCCTTCTTCAACATGACCTCGGCGCTGCTGATCCTCGTGCTGGAGCGGACGCGGATGATCGGTCTGCTGAAAGCCTTCGGGATGCGCAACGGCTGTCTGCGGCGCATCTTCCTCTGGCGGGCGGCGCTGGTGACCCTGCGGGGGCTGGCGTGGGGCAATGCCGCCGGACTGGGGTTGTGCCTCGTGCAGAAATGGACGCATCTGGTGAAGCTCAGCTCCGAGGGATACCTGCTCTCGGAGGTGCCCGTGTCGCTGGGTTGGGGCTGGTGGCTGGCGCTCAACGCGGGGTTCGTCGCCGCGATCGTCGCCCTGCTGGTGATCCCGACGGCCGTGGTCTCCACCGTGAAGCCCGAAGAAACGATTAGATACGAATGAAACCATACAATACAGATCAGACCAAAAAGGAGGAGGTGCGCGAGATGTTCGACAACATCGCGCCAAAGTACGACCTGCTGAACCATACGCTTTCGATGAGCATCGACCGCGTGTGGCGCCGCCGCGTGGTCGGCGAGGTGCGCCGCGCAAAGCCCGGCCGCATCCTGGACGTGGCGACCGGAACGGGCGACCTGGCGATCGCCATGGCCCGCCGCATCCGCGACGTGCAGGTGCTCGGGGTGGACCTTTCGGAGCAGATGCTCGCCGTGGCACGCCGCAAGATCGAGGCCCGGGGGTTGGACGGGCGCATCGTCCTCGACCGGGGCGATGCCGAGCGTCTCGCCGTGGCCGACGCGTCGGTCGATGTGGCGACCGTGGCGTTCGGGGTGCGCAACTTCGGAGACCTCGGGGCCGGGCTGCGCGAACTGGCCCGCACAATAAAACCCGGGGGCAAAGTCGTTATCCTGGAGTTTTCGCGTCCCCGCAACCGGGTGTTCCGGGCGTTGTACGAATTTTATTCCTACAAAATCCTGCCCCGCATCGGCGGGCTGGTGTCGCGCGACAAGCGGGCCTACGAGTATCTTCCGGCCTCGGTCGGGGAGTTTCCCGCGCCGGAGGAGTTCATGGCGATGATGGCCCGGGCGGGATTTCGCAACTGCCGGGCGCGGAGCCAGAGTTTCGGTATCGCACAAATATATATAGGAGAAAGATGAAGATGATACAACGTTATTCGGTGTACGTATTGCTGCTGGCGGTCGCGGTGTCGCTCTCTTCGTGCCGCCGCGCCGTGGAGAAGGCCCGGCGCAACATCCGCTTCGAGGGCATTGAAAGGGTCGAGCGTCAGGGACTGACGGGCGCCGAGGTGGTCGTGCGGGTGATGAACGATACGGGTTACAAGCTGGTGCTCGATGCCGCGGAAATGGGCGTTTACTATGCCGGCGGCCGTGTGGGGACGGTCGTCCTGCGCGAGGCGGTCGAAGTGCCCCGCCGTACGACGGACAGCTTCCGGACCTTGTGGCAACTGAAAATCTCTGACCCGCTGGCGCTCTACGTGCTGGCCCGGAAGGTGAAGTCGGGCGATCTGTCGCAGGTCGAGGTGTCGTATGCCGTGGAAGGGCGCGGAGGCCCGGCTCCCGTGAAAATTTCGCGCGAACGGATGCCGTTGTCGGATTTTTTGAATACCTTTGGCCTTACGATAGAGGACGTTAAAAAACAGTTGAAATAATGCGCAGATTGCTTTTCCTCATGCCGATTCTCCTGTGCGCGGCCGTTTCCGCGCACGCACAGTCGCTCGACGCCTTCAAGCAGCGTCTGGCGGAACCCACGCCCGGGGCGACGCTTTTCAACCGGGCGCAGGTCACCGTCACCGAGCATGACGACGCCGCACGCGCCGTGGCCGACGCCGCGCGCGCCGGGCAGCGGCTCTATTTCGAGGGTTTTCACCGGGTCTGCGTCTTTTCGGACAACGGGCCTGCGGCGCGCGACGGGGCTTTTGCCGCCAAGGCGCTGTTCGAGGAGACTTATCCCGACGTGAAGGTTTACGTGGATTACGAGATTCCCTATTTCATCGTTTCGGCGGGCAACTGCCTGACCAAGGAGGAGGCCATCATGCTCAAGGGGCGTGTGTCGGCGACCTTCCCGAAGGCTTTTCTCAAGCAGCTGAAGAGGGAGAAATCCCCGATTTCCAACCTTTTGGACCAATAAAAGTCCGGTTTCGAAAAATAATTCTTTTTTCTTTGCTTTTCCCGGGCGAATATTTAACTTTGCGGCGTTACGGAACAATTAACAATTAAATGTTTAACGCCATGAAAAAGATTGTCTCTTTTGTCATCGTCCTGGCTGCCGTCGCAATGGTAGGCTGCTGTGGAAATTCGAACAAGAAGGCTGCCGAGGGCGCTGCCGCCGCTGCCGCTACCGAAGCTTCGGCTTGCGCAAACTGCGCCGAGAAGTGCGATTCGACGGCTGCATGCTGCGCCGAGAAGGCCGATTCGACCAAGGCCTGCTGCGAGAAATCGTGCTGCGAGAAGGCCGAGGCAAACAAGTAGTCGCCGGTTAGGTTTGAGAGTGAGGGAGATTCTTCGGAATCCCCCTTTTTTGTTGCCGCACGGAATTGCCGTGCGGTTTTAGATTCGGCGCGGAATGTGTACGGGGAGTGGAAAAAATGGTTGTTTTTGCATGAAATACCCGCAATTATGAAAGTACTGCTTATCAACGGAAGTCCCCGCCGCGAGGGGAACACCTTCATCGCGCTTTCCGAAGCGGCCCGCGCGCTCGAAGCCGAGGGCGTCGGGGCGGAGATCGTCTCGATCGGAACCAAGGCCGTGCAGGGATGCATCGCCTGCGGAAAGTGCGCCGAACTGGGACGCTGCGTCTTCAACGACGCGCTTTACAACGAGGTCCGCGAGAAACTCGCCGGGGCCGACGCCCTGGTGGTCGGTTCGCCGGTCTACTATGCCGGGCCGAACGGGTCGCTGTGCGCCCTGCTGGACCGGCTGTTCTACTCCTGTTCCGACCGCCTGGCCTACAAGCCTGCCGCGGCGGTGGCCGTATGCCGCCGGGGCGGGGCGAGCGCGACGTTCGACCGGCTGAACAAGTATTTCACGATTTCAAACATGCCCGTCGTGTCGTCGCAATACTGGAACAGCGTCCACGGGAGGCTGCCGGGCGAGGCGGCGCAGGACGCCGAAGGGTTGCAGACGATGCGCGTGCTGGCCCGCAACATGGCGCGGATGCTCCGGGCCGGACTGCTGGCTTCGGAAGGCCGTCCCGAACCGGAAGAGCGGGTCGTGACGAGTTTTATCCGCTGAAAGGCCCGTCCGCAGGGCGGATGAACGGAAAAAGAGCGCCGCTATTTGCAGAATCGGGAAATATTGTGTACTTTTGGGGCACCTTTCGGAAAGATGCAGGAGTGGTTGAACTGGCCCGCCTGGAAAGCGAGTAAACCCCTAAAGGGTTTCAGGGGTTCGAATCCCCTTCTTTCCGCAGCATGCGAAAACCGGGTTGCAAGCGATCTTGCAGCCCGGTTTCTTTTGCGGTTCAGGGTCAGTCGACGCGGGTTTTCCGGCCGGGGTGCTCCGTCTCTTTCTCGCGCACGACGGCGAGCACTTCCTCGACGATTGCGGTCAGCGTCCACGAGGCGTTCGGCCTGCGGGCATGCAGGCGGTCGCACGCGAGCCGGATGGCGTCGAGCAGTTTCAGCGCGATCAGGATGTACGGCGGCAGTTTGAGTTTCGAGATGTCGTACTTCTCCTTGTTGAGGTAGTTCAGGAACGTGTCGTAGGTCGTGCCTAACAGATACTTGCCGAAGGTCTCGAAGACCAGTTTGAGGTTACGGTTGGCATTTTCGCGCTCGAAGTGGAACGATTTGAGGGCTTGCGCAATCAGAATGCGCCATTTCAGATGTTCGGAAACGTACATATTAAGCGGATTTTGATGGTTGATGGGAAGCCAACAGAACCTACCCGGACTTACTGAAACAGCGATGACGGATGGGATGATGAACGTGTGTTTACAGAGGCATTCGGAGTTTCGGGAGGAGTCGTAGTCATATTGGCTGTTTTTGTTCTTTCAAAGGGGTAATCTGAACAAAAATGCAGATCGGAATTTGTGCGGGCAACTACAACCTTAACCCTTGGGTCGGTTTTTGTATCGAAAATTGCATTCGTATAAATTCGGTATTATATGGCAGCTGCAAGCTGTCTCTTCTCCGGGCGTTTGGTGCTTGCGGAATGGCCGGAGAATCCGGGCGCTCCGCCGCGTTCCGGACCGGATGGTCGGAATGGTATGCGCAGATGTCCGGACGGGACCGGTTCGTCCGGAACAGCCGCTGTCCGGGGACGAAGGGGCATGGCGCAGGTGCGGCAGCGATGCGGCATGCCGCCGGGAATGGCGAAAGGGATTTCTGCGAACGGGAAGTGACGGCCGCGATTTCTGCGGACCGGAAAGGATCGAAGGGACGGATGCGGACGCCGAAGGGCGGCGCGTCCGGAGGCCTTTGGCGCGGGTATGGCGGCGGGCGTCCTGCCTTGCCGGAGCGGACGTTTAGAACGGATACCCGATGGCCAGGTGGAATCCGAGACCGTCCTTGAAACTGGAAATGTTGTAGTAGCCCTTCTTGTCCGGGTTCGGATAGGGGGTGTGCAGGCCGATGCCGAGGTCGGCGCGGATGACCAGGTAACTGATGTCGTAGCGCAGTCCGAAGCCTGTTCCCAGCGCGATGTCGTTCAGGAAGCCTTTCCATTTGAGTTCGGCTCCGGGACGTTTGGGGTCTTTCTTCAGCAGCCAGATGTTTCCGGCGTCGAGGAAGACGGCTCCGTTGAGCCGCCCCATGATGCCGAAGCGGTATTCGATGTTGGCTTCCAGTTTGAAGTCGCCCGTCTGGTCGAGGTAGCCGTTGCGGTCGTCCGCGGGCGGGCGGTAGCTGCCCGGGCCGAGCGACCGGATGGTGAAGGCGCGGATGCTGTTGGCACCGCCGATGTAGAACTGTTCGCTGTAAGGCATCACCTCCGAATTGCCGTAGGCGTAGCCCGCGCCGACGAGGAGACGCGTCGCCAGCCAGTTGTTGCGGCGGCCGATGCGGTGGTAGAACTTCACTTCGCTGACCTCCTTGACGAACTGCGAAAAACGGTTGCCGAAGAGGGGCTGGGGCTGCCGTTCGCCGAAGGCCCGCAGGATGCCCGAAAGCAGGTTGCCGGCCGACGTGACGCTGTTCTGCCAGTAGAAGCGCCGGTTGCCCGTGGCGCCGTAGGTCCGCTCGAAGGTGTAGGTGTAGTTGATCGAGGGCACGAACTGGTTGCGGAAACTCATGGCGATGGCCGGATTTTCGTCCATCGTCCGGTCGAAGGAGTCGGTCGTGTGGAGCAGTTTGTTGTAGGTGAGCTTGAAGACCGTCAGCGAATGGCGGCTGTACGGGGAGGTCTGGAAGTTGTAGCCCGCCGAACCGCTGAAGGCGATCAGCCGGAAGAAGCTGGGACGGTTCATCAGGTCGACGCCCAGCTGGAACGACGTGCTCCCCGGGTATTTCTGCTGGCGCGTCATGCTCCGGGGCAGCAGCAGCCTCGGGATGTCGAGGTTGGCGTTCAGCCCCAGTTCGTAGGAGTTGAGCCGCGAGGAGCGTCCCCCGGAATTCTTGTTGCCCGTCTGCCATTCGTAGGAGCCGTTCAGCTTCACGGAGAGGACCTCGCCGCCGCGGAAGAGGTTGTTGTTGCTGACCCGGAAGGTGACGCCCGGGCCGATGAAGCTGTTCGATTTCGAGGTGACGTCGGTCTCCAGGGCCGCCTCTAGCGGGTAGTCGAACCGGGCGTCGATCTCCACGTCGAGCGTGTCGGAGCCGCGCAGCGAGTCGAGCGGCGTGACGCTCAGGTTGACGGAGCGGAAGATCCCCAGTTTGTTGAGGTCGGTCTGCGTCCGGTTCTGGGCGTCGACGGTGAAGAGCTGCCCGGGCCGGAGCGTCAGGGCGCGGGACAGGACCCGGGGGCGGATTTTCAGCGGCCGCCGGGCGATGACGGTCGCGTCCGGCAGGCGCAGCGTATCCGCAGGGCCGGGTTTGATGTTGGTCAGGCGGACCGTGACGTCGCCCACGCGGTAGGGCATGAGGGCCGCCTGCGGAACGTTCGGCCGGAGGTTCAGGCGCAGGGCGACCTGCCGTCGGCCGGCGGTCGTGTCGGCCAGGTACTCCATGTATTCGGGACGGAAATAGTAGTAGCCCCGGTTGCGGAGCAGCTGGGAGATGCGTTTGCGTTCGAGCGTGAGCGAGTCGAGGTTGTACTGCGCCCCGACGCGCAGCAGGGAGGTGGCTTGCAGACTGTCGATCAGCTGTTTCAGACCCTCGCCGACCTGCGGATAGGCGATGGACGAATAGCGCCATGCGGGTGCGATGCCGAGCGTGTACCGGACTTTCGCCTTGCGGCCGCGTTTGCGGTAGAGCAGGGAGTCGGCGGCGCGGGAGCCGAAGTACCCGTAATTTTCGAGGACCTGCTCGGCGACCTTCGTGCGCAGCTGCGGCTGTACCTTGGAGATCAGCACCGGCTGTTTGGCCAGCCGCTTGTAGAACCAGTATTTGAATCCTTTCTCCTTCGGCGTATAGAGGTGGTTGTAGGCCCACAGCCCGACGGGCAGCGGGGTGCGGAGGTAGGGGCTGTAAAGCGGATTGTTCGGTGCGACCGACAGCGGTTCCTTCACCGCCGACTCGGCCGCCGGAGTGAGCACGACGCCCGAATCCGGCTCGATGAGGATCTTTTTCACGCCCGTATACAGCACCTCGTCGCTCCCCAGCCGCCGGGTGGTGGAGCAGGAGGCCGCCAGCAGCACGGCGCAGAGGGGCAGAACGATGTTTCGGATGCGCTGCGGACTCATTTTTTCGGTTTTTTGGTTTTGGGACGCATCGGTTTGAACAGGTCGCCCAGCCGCGACAGTTTCTTGCGGATGACGAAACCCACGCCTGTTTCGGTGATCTCGCCTTCGAGGATGCTCTCGTAGCCCGTGTGGCGGAAGACTTTCAGGTACATGTTGTCGCGTTTGGTGAGCATGTATTCCAGCGAAATGTCGTCGATCAGGTTCTCCTTGAGGTTCTGCGACGGGTCGGCGTCGGTGCTGAACTTGCCGCCGATGACCGCCCGCACGCGGTTGTTGAAGAGGTTTTTCGAGAGCCGGTAGGAGTAGTCGGTGCGCTGGCCGTTGGGGTCGTCTTCGCCGTGGGAGTCGATGCCGAAGGAGAGGTCCACGCCCTTGAGGTTGTTCTGCGCCCATTGGTTCAGCTCCTTCTGGATGAACGTGTTGAGCGGATTCTCGGAGCTGACTTTCGCGGTCGTTCCCGGGCCGGTGTAGGTGTTGTAGATCAGCAGGTTCATCGCCTGGTTGGCGCGCTGCTCGGCCGTCAGCGAGTTCAGCTGGTTCTGCATGGCGAGGTCCTCGGGGGCCGCCAGGCCGAAACTGATCGCCAGGTCGTTGAGCGAGTTGCGGATGTTGATCGAGATGTCGAAATTCACCGGCCGGGAGTCCTGCCCGTCGGAGGAGACGTTGGCCCGCACGGTCTCGACGGCCGTGATGTTGAAGGCCGGGTCGGCGATGTCGCCGATCCATTCGACGTAGCTGTCCGGCGTGATTTTGAAGATTTTCTGCGAGATGACGGGCGGGTTGTAGCGCACGCTTCCGCCCGAAAGCACGTATTTGCCCGACAGGCGGACGTCGCCCAGCGGGTTCATCGTGTAGGTGAGGTTGCCGCCGCCCCGGAGGTCGATCCGGTTGCTGCCGTCGGCCGAGAGGTCCACGGCGGCCTGCACGTCGTTGTTGATGTCGACGTTTATAAGCACGTCCATGCCCCCGATGCGTACCTCCTGCGGCGTGTCGTCCGGGGTTTGGGTGTCCAGCTCGCTGAACGAGACGAACGTCACGACATTCTGCGGGCGTTCCTTCACGTCCATCGGCGAGTCCTGCATGACGTAGTTGATGTCCGTGCCGCCCAGCAGGGCGACGTTGCCGCGGACGACGAGTTCGTCCACGGGACCTTTGGCCGTGGCGCCGAGGTCGAGATAGGCCTTGCCGTAGACCGCCGTGCCGGCCTTGCGGGCCACGTCGACGAACTGGAAATCCGAGGCCCGCAGCGCGAGGTCGGCCGTCATGCGCCCGAAGTCGGCGAGGCTGACCTCGCCGCCGACGGTCAGCGCGCTTTTGTTCGGGGCGTAAACCGCGTATTCGTCGAACAGGATGCGGCTGCCGGCGATGCGGATCGTGTCCGCGGAGAGGCCGAACGACGTGCCGATCATCGGGACGCGGACGTCGGTCCCGGCGAACCGCACGCCTCCGTCGAGTTTCGGCCGCTCGGGAGTGCCGCCCGCGTGGACCCTGGCCTGAAGGCTGCCCGAAAGGCGGAGCAGGTCGGCGGGCAGGAAGACGTTGGCCCGCTGCAAGGGGAAACCCGGGACGGTCACCGTCAGGTCGAGCGGGCTTTCGCGCCCCTCGCGGCAGTCCCCCTGCACGGTCAGCACTTCGGCTCCGTCGAGCGTCAGGCGCGCGTCGGCGAGGTGTCCCCGGTCCTGTTTGTAGAACAGCCCGAGGTCGACGCTGCCGAAACGCTGTTTGTCGTAGGTCAGCTCCGCCACCGAGACCCCGCCCCGGAGGGAGAGGCTGTCCGCCGCGAGGTTCAGCGTCAGGTTCGCGCCCAGCACGCCGTCGACGGGCGGGGCCGAGGGGAACAGCCCCATCGCCGGACCGACGTTCAGTCCGGCGATGTCGAGGCGGATGTCGTCGTCGTCACCGCCGCCCGGGGTCGTGCGGATCGCGAACCGCTGGTCGCCGTGGGTCATGTCGAGGTCGGCCTCCACGCGCTTGTCGAAGCGGTATGCGAGGTAGTTGCCTCGATTGACCGTCCACGGCTCGAAACCGAACAGCGGGTCGGGAGGCGTCACGCTCGCGCGGACCAGGCTGTCGGTCCACGTCACGTCCAGCCCGAAGCGGAATCCTTCGCGGCCGGCGCGGTTGCGCTGGTAGAGGTTCGCCTGCCCGGTGTTCCGCACGAGGTGGCCGTACAGTCCGGCCCGGGCGATGTTGTCGAGGTTCCCGGGGGCGTTCGCCAGCCCGAGGGCGTATTCCAGCCGTTTCCCGTTCTGGCGGATGTCGGCCGTCACGGTGTCGAGGACCACGTTCCCGTAGGCCAGTCCCTCCGTGCGCAGGCGGATCGAAACGGGCAGCGAGTCGCAGTTCGCCCCTTCGGCGTTCAGCGCGTCGAAGGCGATCTTCCGGGATTTCAGCAGGCTGTTGAGGATGTTGTCGGGACCCGCCGAGACCCGCAGGGCGAAGTCGGGGAGCGCGGGTTTCAATTGCTCCATGTCGATGCTCTGCGCGTCGATCTGTCCGGCCAGCGCCCGGGCGCTCCGGGTCAGCGCCGCGATCAGCGAGTCAGCGGATTGGGGCGTGGAGAACGTCAGCGACAGGTCGCCGGAAGCCGCTTCGGCCCGGGTTGCGGCCGAGTCGGTGTGCAGCGAGACGCTCGTCGGGCGGATGCGGTCCGTCCGGTGTTTGTTCCGGATTTCGATGCTGTCCAGCGCGATGCGGGCGGCGTAGGCCCCCTTTCCGGCGGCGGATGCGGAGGCATCGAGGGCGAACGATCCGCCGATCGGCTCCGGGCTGACGCCCAGCGCGGCCAGGTCGAACCCGAAGACGCTGCCCGAGAGGCCGATGCGCTGTTCGCGTTCGGTCAGCGTTCCGGAGACGGACAGCAGCAGCCGGAGCGCCTCGTCGCGGTCGGAGATCCGTCCTGAAAGACGCTGGCTGTCGAGTTCTGCGTCGAGTTCGATGCCCCCGAAGTCGCGTCCGCCGAACTCCGCGCGGTCGATCTGCGCCCGGAGGCTCGTCCGGGTCCGGGGCAGCAGCGGGTCGAAGCCCGTGCCGCGGGCTTGCAGGGTCAGGTCGACGATCCCCAGCGAATCGGCCGGGAGGAAACTGTTGAGCGGGAAGCTGTCGGCCCGGATCGCGGCGTCGTAACTCTGTTCGCGGGGGTTGAACCGCCCCTTCACGGAAAGTTCGCCGCCGTCGGCCGAGAGTGTCGAAGCCGTCGAGAACGTCCCCCTGTCCGCCCCGGCGGAGCCGCGGAGCCGGATCAGGGCCGGAATCGCCACGCGCCGCCGCAGGGCCGTGTCGGGGAGCAGCGCCTTGAGGAACGCAAGGTCCCGGAAGTCGCCCTCGAAGCGGGCCGACGCCTCCATCCGGTTGGCGTCGAGCAGGTTTTTCGCCGCGGCGTCGGCCTTGAGGTCGAGGTGTCCGGGCGACGAGATTTCCAGCTGCGTCTTTCCGATGTCGCCCAGAGTTCCCGCCGCGGAGAACGACAGCCGGACGGTCCGGTCGTCCAGCACGGGCGGGACCGCCTCCGGGGAGAGGTATTTCAGGTCCTTCGTGTTCAGGTCGGCCGAAAGGACGGCGTCGAGCGGCGAAGCCGGCTCCAGTTTCAGGATTCCGGCCCCGGCGGTGAGCTCCGCCCGGATTCGGGAGAAGGCGGTTTGCAGGTCGAGGCCGGAGAGGACGATGCCCGAGGCGTCCATGCCGAAACGTCCGGTCAGGTCGCGGACCGAAAGCCCGCAGCGTTCGGTGAACGCCGTCCGGCGGATTTGCAGCGCGATGTCGGCGCCCCGGTTGTACACCGAATCAATCGTGAGGTCGAGCGGCGCGAGGGCGATGAACGCCGGGTCGAACCCCGCGGCGGGACGGTGGCCCAGCCGGCCGTATTCGACGCTGTTGCCGGTCAGCGCGACGCGGCCGACCCGGACGGTCCATGGTGCCGACGCTTCGGTCGTCCCGGCGGAAGTCCCGCTTTCCGCTTCGGTCGGTTCGGTGAGGTAGGAGTAGGCGCCCCGGTCGAGCAGGACGCTTTTCACGGAGACCTGCTGGCTGTCCAGCAGCACCCGGCAGGTGTCGACGCTCCCGTCGGCCAGGCGGACGGAGAGTTCGGAGACCGCAGGGGAGGTCCGCATCCCGAAGGCGAGGCTCGAGACCGCGATTCTGTCGAGTCCCACCGTCCACGGCAGGGCGGCGGCGCTCTCCTTTTTCTCGGCGGGAGCCGCTTCGGTCAGGTTCAGCCGGATGTCCGCGTCGGCGAGAACGAGCCGGGAGATGCCGGCCGTGTTGGCCGAAAGATCGGCGCGGACGGCTTCGAGGGACAACTCTCCCGCAGCCAGGCGCAGATCCATGCCCGCCAAGGTGTCCTTGTAGTGGGCGGCGACGCGTTCCAGCGCGAAGCTCCGGATGACGACCTCTTTGCGGATCAGCGGCCACAGGGCGGCGTCGAGCGAGAGCCTTCCGCAGCGAAGGAGCGTGTCCGTCCTGTCGGCCAGCAGGGTGTTGTCCACCGTCAGCCGCAGCGGAAAGGCGAGGCGGATGCGTTCGACGGAGACCTCCATGCCGAGCGTCCGGGAGGCATAGGCGACGGCCCGTCGCCGGGCCAGGTCCTGAACGGCCGGAACATAGAGCAGCGCCGGGACCAGCAGCAGGACGAGGAGAATGACGAGCAGCGTCCGGAGCGTATGTTTGAGAATTTTTTTCAGCATTTGTGGAAACAGCGTGTTTCGGAATCCGGCAAAAGACAGGCCGTCGGCCTGTCTTTTGCGCGTGCGTGTTTGCGGCAAAGCGGCAAAATCGCCGCAAATTACAAAAAAACGATGATCCGTCAATGGAACGCGCCAAAACAAACGGGCCTATTCGAGGCATATCCCGGCGTTCTGTCCGGTCTGTCCGGCCGGAAACGGAGGAGGCGCCGGGGACGGCGGGGACGGTGGGGACGATGGGGCGGGAAGCCGGAGCGGCTGTCGCACCGGGCGGGTCCGGAAAAAGAAAAACGTCCGGCCTTGTAGCCGGACGTTTCGGTGCAGTTCGCTGTCATTGAGCGTCTCCTGGCGGAGAGACAGGGTTTTGAACCTATAACTCTAACCGCCTATATTTCAGCTACTTTGCTTTCAAAATTTCAAATAGGTAACGAAACAGTAACGATTTTCAGATGTTGGGCTTGTCCAACTTTGACCGCTGTTTGTCTGCCTAACTTTCGGGTTCAAAGATACGGCTTTCTTTTGAAACTCGCAAATATCTGATAATAAATATTTTTGGGTTAGTGCAAGGTGCAAGCTATATATATAAATATATACTTGCACCTTGCACTAAAAAGCACTGGGGTACAAATGCTTAAAACAAAATCCGTATCTTCGTAACCGATTAAAAACAAACGTGTATGATAATAACTAACCGTGAAGAAGTAATAGATAAAGCGTTCGGCGTATTTGTCAGGATGAACTACGAGAAAGCAAGCATCATCACGCTTGCCAAAGCCTGCGGGGTGACAAAAACGGGTATCGTTTATTATTTTCCGCACAAGCTGGATTTATTCATGGCTGTGGCGGACAAATACGTGTTGCAAATGCACGAACCGGAAAACAAGTTTGCCGCTCCTGCCGATACGTTGGCGGAGTTCATCGGGCAATACGTGGCGGGGGTAGCCGCTTCCATGAAAAGGATTGTTGAACTGATTGGTGATAATAGCAGCCCGCATGATTGTAGTCCTAACTTCTACTACTTTCACTTTCTGTCACAAGTGCGTATGTACTATCCGGGCATCAGGCAGAAAATTGAGAAAATCTACCGACAAGACTATGACCTATGGGAGAAAGTCATACAGAAAGCAAAAGAAAGCGGGGAAATCAGGAGTGACACGGACGTGAAGAAAACGGCTATCATGTTCCGGCAAATGTTTTTAGGACTGTCATACGAACAAGCATTTCTGAACGGTCTGAACGTGGACGAACTGGCAGAAAATTTTCGCCATATCTATTCGCTGCTTAAAGCCTGATACTCTTTTGTTTTTTTAACCTCTATTATTTTTGAACAGATGTTCAAAAAGTGATATTTTTATCTTATCTTTGGAGCGAAGCAAAATTCAGCGACATGGATAAGGTTCAGAAACAGAGAGGAAGCATCGTTCTGTACAAGGAAGAAAGAAACGGTGCGGACTACATACGAATAGAGTATGTAAACAGTCAGGCTGTCGCCCTGCTGCTCGCCCAAGATACGGACGTAGAAAAGGCAGGCAACAGTTCTGCCTACATGCCTGCCACCGCTTTTAAACTGCCGGATTTCTACGACCGCTATTCGCCCCACGCCTATATTGATTACAGCCGGGTTTACGTGCGGCATCCCAAACCCAAAAGGGAATACACACTGCCGAAAGGCTACCTCGAACTGCTGGAACAGAAGCGGTACAGCCTTTCCACCATAAAAGCCTATAAAATCTATTTCAGCGACTTCATGGAATACCACAAGGGGCAAGACCTTGACCTGCTGACGGTCGAGGACATAAACAGCTATATGCTCCACATGGTAAAGGAAAAGCACATATCCGCCACCCAGCAGAATATGCGTATCAACGCTATCAAGTTCTATTACGAGAAAGTCCGGAAAGGCAAGCGGCAATATTATGGCGGGATAGCCCGTGCAAAAGAGTACAAGGCATTGCCCGAAGTATTAAGCCGGGAAGAAATGAAAAGCATCTTCGCACAGTTATCCAATCGGAAACACAGGTGCATGATTTCTCTCATTTACTCTGCCGGGCTACGTCGAAGCGAACTTCTGAACCTGACACCCCAAGACATCATCAGCGAACGGATGCTAATCAGGATTGCCGGGAAAGGCAAGAAGTGCAGGTATTCCCTACTGTCGGAAAAGCTGCTCAACGAACTAAGGGATTACTACCGGGAATACAGACCGCAAAAATGGCTTTTTGAGGGCGAACAGGCAGGCGAACAATACTCACCCAGCGCATTGGTTAAGATATTGAAAGAAGCGGCAAGGAAAGCCGGAATAAAGCATCGGGTACACCTGCACATGCTCCGGCACACGTTCGCCACCCACCTGCTGGAACAAGGGACAGACCTAAGAACCATACAGGAACTTATGGGACATACCGATATAAAAACAACAGCAATTTATCTGCACGTATCGAACGCCTATAAAGCAAAAATCCCCAATCCGCTGGATTGTTTGGATGATGATTAGGCAATGATTTAATAGTGAATAGGAACTACACCATAAGGTGCGTTTATCGAAAAATTAATGGTAATTAAGTATGATAGATTATTTATTTTTCAAATTTTATAGGCTA
>NZ_QTXM01000014.1:0-90666 GCF_003461645.1 Alistipes sp. AF14-19 | reverse complement strand
GGACTGCTCGGACACGGAGCCGGAATCAAGTTCCGAAACATACGAATCAAGGAGCTGCCCGCGGCGAAGACCAAAAAATAGCCCTGACCCTCTGAAAGCGAACCCGCCCGAAATTCGGGCGGGTTTTTGCGAACAGCAGGCCCGAATATCGCAAAAATTGTGTTATATTTGCAAAAAATAGGCCGGAGCGCAGCCTCCGCGCCGCCGAGTTCAGAATAAAAACCTAAAAGAAAAAACCATGCTTATCCCTTGTGCAATCGGTTACGGGCAGATCATCGTAATCGTATTGGTAGTCATCCTGCTCTTCGGAGGCAAGAAAATCCCCGAACTGATGCGCGGACTGGGCCGCGGCGTCAAAGAATTCAAGGATGCCGTCAACAAAGACTATACGGCCGAAGACAACAAACCCGGAGACAAATCCGACTCCGGAAAGACCGAGTAATCACACCTGTTCCGCGGCGGCAAACAAATGAACATGAAAAAAAAGGATCCGGAGTCGACGGAGATGACTTTTTTCGAGCACATCGACGCCCTGCGCCCGCATCTGGTGCGAGGGGTGATGGCAATCGGAGTCATCGGACTGGTGGCCTTCTTCTGCAAGAGTTTCATTATCGACACGGTGCTGTTCGGGCCACAAAGCCCGGACTTCCCCACCAACCGCATGCTGACATGGGTGGGCGCCCAGTGGGCGCATATGGCCGAATGGCTCAACAGCGTGCTCGGCACGTCGTTCGACACCGATCCGGAGACCTTCCGCATCGCCAACGACCGTTTCTCGATCATCAACACCTCGCTGTCCGGGCAGTTCAACCTCCACATGAAGATCTCGCTCCTGACGGGACTGGCAATGGCCATGCCCTACACGCTGTGGGAGTTCTGGCGCTTCGTACGCCCGGCGCTCACGCCGAAGGAGATTCAGGGAACCCACCTGTTCGTATTCTGGGTGTCGCTCTGTTTCTTCGGAGGGCTGCTGTTCGGTTATTTCGTCATGGCGCCGCTGTCGATCAACTTCTTCGCCAACTACCAGGCCAGCGAGTTCATCACCAACATGTTCGACATCAGCGACTACCTGACCACCGTCATCATCGTCTCGATAGCCTGCGCCTTCATGTTCGAACTGCCGCTGCTGATCTACTTCCTGACCCGCATGGGGCTGGTTTCGGCCGGATTCCTCCGCAAATACCGACGCCATGCGTTCGTCATACTGCTCGTCGTCGCGGCAATCATAACCCCGCCCGACATATTCAGCCTCATTCTGGTGATCCTGCCGCTATACGGACTGTATGAATTGAGCATCAAACTCGCGGAGCGGACCGAGCGCAAACACGCCGCCGAAGAGGAACAAACGACGGAAACGACGGAATAGCAGAAGACATATGGAGCGAACAAGCGAAACGAAGCCCGTCACGATCGTAGCCATCGGGGCGGGCAACCGTACCAACAAATACCTCGAATACGCGATCCGGAATCCCGACCGGCTGAAACTGGTCGGCGTAGCGGAACTCAACGACATCCGCCGCCACGCAATCGCCTCCAAATTCGGACTGAAGCCCGAAGAGTGCTTCGCCGACTACGAACGCTTTTTCGAAAACCCCGTCCCGGCCGACGCCATCCTGATCGGAACGCCCGAGAACATGCACTTCGAGCCTTGCATGAAGGCCATCGAGGCGGGTTATAACGTCCTGCTCGAAAAACCGATCGCGCAGTCGCTGCCCGAATGCTGCCGCATCGCCGAAGCGGCGCGGCGCAAAGGGGTCATCGTCGGCGTCTGCCACGTCCTGCGATACCATCCCTATTTCATCAAGATCAAGGAGATCGTCGACTCGGGCCAGCTGGGAGAGATCATATCGATCAGCCACCTCGCAGCCGTGGGGCTCGACCGAACCACACACGGATTCGTCCGCGGCATGTGGCGCCGCGAGGAGATCACCAACCCGATGCTGATTTCGAAATGCTGCCACGACATCGACTTCCTGCTGTGGCTCACCGAGGCGCGCTGCCGCAAACTATCGTCGTTCGGGTCCCTGCGCTGGTTCCGGGCCGAAAACGCCCCGAAGGGAAGCACGCCCCGGTGCATCGACTGCCCGCTGGAAAAGGAGTGCCCCTACTCGGCAGTGGACCTCTACTATAACCGGCGCGACTGGATTTCGAATTTCGACGTCCCGGAAGGCGCGACGCTCGACGAGGTCATACTCCGACAGTTGCGCACGGGCGATTACGGCCGATGCGTGTTCCGCTGCGACAACGACGTGGTGGACCACCAGATCGTATCCATGGAAATGGAAAACGACGTCACGATCTCCTTCTCGATGGATGCCTTCACCCTCGGCGACCAGCGAGAGACACACATACGGCTGACTCACGGCGAAATCGACGGTGACGAACGCATCCTGCGCGTGCGCCGATTCCGGGGCGGGGAAGAGCAGGTCTACGACTTCTCCGGCATACTCGGCAAGCCGTTCCACGCCGGAGCCGACCTAAATCTGGTCGAGGATTTCGTCGACACGATCAGCCGCAGGGAGCACCGCTTCCGCACATCAATCGGAAAATCGGTCGAAAGCCACCGGATATGCTTCGAAGCCGAGCGAAGCAGGCTATCCGGACAGACCGTAATTCTCGACCAAACGCGCTGATCGCCCCGGGCACAAACAAGCAGGCTGCAACCTCTCGGTTGCAGCCTGCTTGTTTGTCAGCGTCATTCGACCGCCAGCTCCCGGTCGATCCGGTCGGCCATGTAGCGGCAGAAACTGCGCGTATCGGCCAAGGGAGCCGACGCAGCGCCCCGCCGGTACATCGCCTTCATGTCGAGCAGCAGTCCGTAGAACAGATGCTCCCGGAAGGCGGGAATCACCCGCGGCGTCCGGTAGCCGTAGGCGGCGCCCTGCACCTCGCCGGCGCCCAACGGCGTGAAATCGTCGGCCCGGCGCTCCGCCGGCATGTCCGGAAGCGCCCCGGCGTCAGTCGCCGGGAACAGATCGCCGCCGTCGGACAGCGAACCGGACCCGTCAAACAGCGCGAAGGCGCTTCCCGAACCCGACGAAGGCTTATCTTTGACGTTGGCCGCGGCGACGGTCGATTTGAGCAGCGACTGTTGCAGATTACGGACATGGTCCGTCAGCGGTTCGCGCGAACGGAGCCGCTCCTCGAACCACGCCACGAGGTCCTTCGCCATGAGGTCGGCCGTATAAGGATCGTCGGCCTTCGAAGCCGCGAGGCCCAGCGTTCCGAGCTTTTCAAGAAGCGTGCGCGCAATCCGGCGCTGGAGGTATTCGCATGCCTGCACGCGGTTGTAAACGTTCTTCGACACCCCCTGCCGGTCGATCCAGCCGAGGTCGGCGGTCAGGGCGAGCGCCTCGCGCAGGGCGCGTCGCTGCACTTCGCGCGGCACGGCCGTGCAGGCGGGCCGGGCCGTTCCCTCGTAGACCGGATTCATATAGACGCCCCCGATGTAGCGCATCAGCTGCAAGGCGAGGGAGTTGACGCGCAGAACCATCTCCGTGAGCAGCTCCTCGCGGAACTTGTAGTCGCCGTCGCGGCCCGAAAGCCACCCGTCGCCGTGCTCGGCGACATATTTCAGATTGGCCGATTGCAGCGCCACGCTCCGGAACAGGTCGTCGCCCAGGTCTCCGGCCCCCACGCGGGGATCGTAAGTCCCGGAGGCGTACTGCGCGAAGAAACAGCGGGGGTCTCCCTCCTTCGAGGCGAGCAGGCGGCGCAGCTCCGGAACCTCGTCGTGCGGCGTCACAGCCCCCGGAACGGGCTTGTAGAGCCACTCGACGGCCAGGTAATCGTAAGGACCCAGCGCATCGGCCACGAGCTTCACACCGCGCTCCCTGTCGCCCGGCTGCGCGACGATGTTGTAGAACACGTCGTCGGTGATCGACGCCGCCAGGCCGTTTTCCCGCGTAAACGACGGCGAACGGAGCGAGTCGGTCAGATAGGCCGACGAGGCGGCGTAGTTGGGCATCACGCCGAAAGCCGAGGCCGCACGGCGGGCCACCATGGCCGTTAGGGCGTCGGCGATCTGACGCGCCGAAGGCTGCGTGGTGCGCGCCTCGGGGTCGGCGGCCGACAACGTCAGGAGCAGCTTCTTCTGAATGGCGGCCGTGAAATTGAAGGGCACGAAGATGTCGGTCCCGAGGATTTCACCGCTGCGCGGATCGACCCACGAGGCGGTGTAGAGTTCCGAATTGGAGGTTCCCGTGCGCCGCACGCAGTTGTTATAGAGGCTGTTGTCGTTGAAAGCCGGATCAGCCGGAAAAGGCTCTACCCGCACGACATCCTTGCAGCCGATCTTCGCGAAGGCATCGTTCCACAGCAGAAGCCCCCGCTCGACGGCGGCATAGGCCGAAGCGTCGAAAGCCGTGTCGACGTAAAACACCACGGGACGCACCTTCCCCGCGCTGTCGAGGATCGAACGGCGGCAGACGTAATAATCGGTTTTGGCCTCCTGCTCCCGGTCCGAGAAGCGTTTGAACGCCTTGGCCGCCAGCCCGAGCCGCTGGTCGCAGAGCCGCATCCGCCGTTCGGGATCGCCCAGCACGCGGAGCGTGCGGCGGGCGACGATCGACTGGGGCTTGTCTTTCCACAGGTCGAGCAGGCCGAGGAAGCTGACCGTCGTGCCGTAGGAAAGCTCTCCCACCACCGAAACGCACCCTTTTCCGCCCGTCACGCCGGTCAGCATCGAACGGTCCTTCTTGTAATCGGCCTTGGCCGTCATCCAGCCGCCGTAGGTGTTGCCGCCCTCGGGGTCGATCGGACGCAGGCGTTTGACGTCCCCGACGAAAAGCGCCGTGACGTCGACGACGGACGATTTCCCGTCGGGCGTGCGGGCCTTCACGGCATACGAGGCCACGATCGGACCGATGTTGCTCCGCCCGACGGCCTCACGCATCGCCGGGCTGCCGTCGACGATCACCACCGGAGCGAACTCCCGCATGCAGAGGAGCGTGTCGCTCTTCCCGCGGCCGAACTCGACCATGTAGGGCGGCACGGGCTGCTGGTGGGCCAGTCCGTCGCCGGGATCGCCCGTCCACTCGATCGTCGTGGTGATCATCAGCCCCCGGCCGAGCAGCGAATCGGGGAGTTCGAGGTAGAGTTTGTCCGCAGTCAGGTGCAGGGTCAGCCCGCCGCCGCGGACAGTCTCCACCCGCTTGTCCTTGAACAGTTTCTCGTAGGGAGTCGCCTTGGCGGCGGTATCGGCCTCCTGCTTCTTTTTCTTGTCGCGCTTCCTGTCCCCGGCTCCGGCTTCCACGGCGGCCGAACCGGCCGCCCGGACGGGCCGAGACGCCGCCGGCAGCAGCAAGATTCCCGCCAGCAGCGGAAGGAAAGCTATTTTAAACAGTTTCATCATGGTCCGGAAGATTTATTTTTTCAACGCTTTCTCGATGTTGCGCAGCAACAACTCGTAGTGCAGGCGCGCTTCGCCCGTCGCCGAAGCGCTCTTCGTGCGGAGCATCGCACGCAGTTTGAGCAGCGCGGCATAATCCCCGGCCTCGGTGTTGCGCGGGTCGTAGTAGTTCAGGCGCGGAGAGCCGTAGCCCAGCAGCGGCGCGGTGTCGACGCGGTGCGCGGCGGAGAAGGTTTCGAAGGGGTCGTGGCCGCAGCGTTCCCCGCAGGCGGTGAGCGCCGCGGTGCGGGCCGCATGCTCCCCAAGGAAGGCGGGAACGGGCATCAGTCCCTCGTCGGAGACCAGCTTCTTCTCCTCCCGCGCCCCCGTCCCGGTGTATTTCAGCCCGGCCGAAAGGCTGAGACTGCGGACGTATTCGCGCTGGAGCATCATCTCCAGTGCATCGGGCGTGCGGCCCTTCAGCGTCGAAGCCCACACGAATTCATAGACATCCCTGCGGCACTCCTCGGGCGTGTAGGCCTCCTTTTCGGCCAGCGCGGCGCTCAAAGCCACACGCGCCGGGGCGGCCACGACGACCGACACCAGCGAAGCCATGATCGACTCGGCGGGCGAACCCATCAGCGGCATGTCGCGGATCAGTTCGGCGTTGTCCAGCCACTTCATGTCCTTGAGCTGCGCGAGACAGAACAGCAGGGCTTCGCGCTGGCGTTCGCGCGGCACGCTGCGGTAGGCTTCCACGGGGTCGCCCTCCATCTTCTCGGCGAAGTAGATGCCGCCGACGTTGGCCAGCACGTGGTTCAGGTAGCGGATATACTGCGTGAGCACCTCGTCGTAGAGGGTGCGCCGCTGGGAGAAATCGGGGTCCTGGGCGCTGATCCAGGCGTTCATGTTGCCGAGAATGTATTTCAGATTGGCGATGCCGTAGCCCGAGGCCTTCACGGCGTCGTCGCCCAGATCCTCCGACTGCGAACGGGGATCGATCGAGCGGCTGAACTGCTGCTTGCCGAAACGGTAGACCGAATCGGCGGCGGCCCCGGTTATCCATTTCGAAGTGACGGCATATTCGTCGGCAGCCGTCGCAGCGTCGGGCACGGGCGTGTAGAGCCATTTCACGGCATAGTAGTCGTAGAGGCCGAAACGCGGCGGGGTGAGCTTCACGCCGCGCTCCCTATCCCCGGGCCGGGCCACGTAGTTGAAGCGAGCGTAGTCCATGATCGAGGTGGTCGTGCCGTACTTCTGCGTGAACGACGGCGAGCGGAGCGAATCGACAGGAATCACCGCCGAGGCGCTCATGTTGTGCATGTAACCCAGGCAATGGCCGACCTCGTGGGCCACGACGTAGCGCAGTCCGTCGCCGATCACCTCCTCGGGAATCGTCACGGCGCGCACGCGCTCGTCGGCCTGCGCCGTCTGGACGAACAGCCAGTTGTTCAGCAGTTTCATCACGTCGTGGTAGACATAGACCGAAGCGTTGAGTATCTCGCCGCTGCGCGGATCGACCCACGAAGGCCCCATGGCGTTGGCGATGGCGATCGGCGCGTAGCGAATGCACGAATACTTGATGTTGTCGGGATCGAATTCGGGATCGTCCTTCGGATAGGGCTTTGCGGCGATGGCGTTTTTAAATCCGATGCGCCCGAAAGGCTCGTTCCACTGGTCGACGGCCTCGAAAATATGCTTTTTCCACATCTCCGGGAATCCGTCGTCGACGTAGAAAACGATCTGTTTCTTCGGCGCGACCCGCTCGCCGCGCTTCCAGGCATCCATGTCCGACGGCTCCAGCCGCCAGCGGTGGGCGTAGTAGATCACCTTGGCACGCTGCTCGCGCTCGCTGAAAAGCACCTTGCCGGTCGGGAACACCGACATGCGGCTGTCGGTGATGCGCGGACGGTAAGGCTCGCGGGGCAGCAACACCAGCGAACGGGTCATCACGGCCGTCAGCGGCTGGTCCTTGACCAGCGTCGTGCGGCCGCGGGTGAGCGTGAAAATATAGCTCAACGTACTGCGCACCACCACATTGTCGCTGAAAGCCTTGATTTCGCCCAGCATCGAACGCTCCTTCTGAAAGGTCTTCTTCAGCTCGAAAGCCGTATAAAGTCCGTACTTCGAGAAGGGCGACATCTCCTCCACGTCGGCCACGAACAGGTCCGTGACGTTGACCACCACGGCCGTGCTGTCCCGGTTCCAGGCCTCGATCTTGTAATTGCGCAGGATGGGATCGGCCGTGTTCCGCTTCACCGCCTCAGCCAGCGCGCGGGAAGCCCCCGTCTCGTCGGTGATGTTCTCGCAGTTGACCGTACGCAGTTGGACCGAACGGTCGTTGCGCGTGAAAACCACGTGCAGCGGATAGTCCGACTTGGAGCCGGTCGTCGCCGCAGCGTTGTCCGAAACCTCCGAAATGGTCGATCCGAGCAGCATTTCGCGCCCGAAAAGCGAATCGGGAATCTCGAAATAGAGCTTCCCCTTGACGTCGTGCAGGCGGAACATGCCGTCGGCCACCGTATGTTTCTCCTTGAAGAGTTTGTCGTAATCGCTTTCCTTCGGTTTTTCGGCCGAACTCTCCGCCTTCTTCGAAGCGGAGGATTTGGGCTTCTTCGCCGTCGCCGTCGCCGCCGTGAGGCAGAGCAACAGCACCAATAGTTTTCGGATCATCTGCTGAAATTTAGAATTGTGTTCGAGGTTCTTTTCGTCCCGGTTCCTGCGACCGTTCCATAATAAAGAGGGAATTTTGCCGGAAACGACATACACGAAGGCCGAAAAAAATGGGCCGCGTCGTGTGACGCGGCCCGCTCATCCCTGATTTTCAGCGGATCAGTACATATACTCGGTTTTGGATGGGTTGCCTCCCTGCTGCGACCACGACGCGGCGCAGCCCTCGGCCGCACCCTTCACCGCGAAGACGGTGGGCTTGTCGTCCTTCATGCCGTTGACGTAGATCGTGCCGTCGTAGGAGATCGTCGGCGACGAACGCAGCTCGTCGGCCAGCTTGATCTCCGCCACGCGCGAGCCGTCCTCCGGGCGGAGTTTCACCAGTTTGCCCGTAGTCCGGTCGTTGTAATAGACGAAACCCTGATCGTCGACGGCCGGAACGCCGTTGATGTCGCCGTCGGCGGCGTGCTCCCAGCGTTTCACGCCCTGCGCGGAGATGGCCGTGACGTGGGCCGCCACGCTGCCGGTCTTCTGCGTCGCGGCGTAGACCGTGCCGTCCTCGCCCAGCGCCACGCCCATGCCCGACTGGGCGCAATCGCCCTTGACGGGACAGTACCAGTCCGGTTCGGGCGTCTGCCCGTAGACGGTCTTTGCCGGATCATAACAGTAGACGACACCCCCGCCCAGACTCTTGTCCGCACGCACGCCCTGGTTCTGGAACAGGATGTAGACCTTGCCGCCGGGACCCGACGCAGGCTGCGTGCCGTTCGGCGCCTCGCACGTAGCATCCTTGCCGCTGCCGCCGTAGTTGTGCTCGCGGCCGTTCGACTTCACGCAGGAGAATTTCCACTTGCCCGCGCCGTCGGGGAAGAAGACGCGCATGCCGTGACTGCCGCCCGTACCGGCGATCACCATGCCGTTTTTGAGCGGCAGCACGCCGCCGTAGGAGCCGCCGTTGACGTGTCGCTCGTCCACCAGGTCGCCCGACGATTTGTCGTAGACCTGGAAATTCTGATGCCCCGAAGGCACGTTGCGCGCCACAATGAAGAGATATTTCTCGGTGACGGCCGGCGAGAGTAACCGGAAGCTGGTGTTCACGCCCGTATTCACATGCCAGACCTGCGAGCCGCCCCCGGCGCCGCCGCTGACGGCGTAGAACGCGCTGCCTCCCGCACCCTTGTTCGGCTCGTTGAAGCCCGCCAGCGCGTAGACCGTGCCGTCCTCGTCGACCGAAGGCGTCGGCGACTGCACCTTGATCGAACCGCTGTTGTTCTCGGCCGACGCACCGTCCTTGCCGATGTCGAAGGCCCAGAGACGCTCGCCGGCCTTCGTGAAGCAGACCAGCGAATAACCCGTCGAAGTCACATAGACATACTCGCCGTCGGGGCTGACCGCGGGCGACGTGCCGAACACATAGGCGTCCTTCGTGTCGTCGTAGGGGTACGACCAGAGCAGGTCGAGGCTGATGGCGCCGCGGCCCACGTCGATGGTCACCGTCTTGGTGTTCCTGCCTTTCTTGTTGTCGGTCACGGTCAGCGAGACCTCCGTAGCCCCCTGCGCCGCGAAGGTGAATTCGGGGTTCTGCTTGTCGGAGGTCGTGGTTCCGAATTTCCACTCCCAGGCCACCACCTCGCCGTCCTCGTCGGTCGAACAGTCGGTGAACTGCACCGGTTCGCCCGCCACGACCTTCTCGGGCGACCACGTGAAGTCGGCCACGGGCCGGATGTTGTTGTCCACGACCCGAATGGTCTTCTCGAACGACGACTTCTTCGCCCCGCGGTCGGAGGTGACGGTCAGCTTGATGACATACTCTCCGGCCTGATCGTAGGAGATGTTCTCCGGGGTGGTTTCGTAGGAGACGACGCCCTTGCCCAGCTCCCATTTGCAGATGGCGATCAGGGCGTTTTCGGCCGTCGAAGTGTTGGTGAGCACCACCGGATCGCCCACATCGTAGGACTCCTTGTCGGTGGTGAACGAGGCGTGGACCGCCACTTCCTCGTCCGGCTGGCAGGAGACGGCCCCCATGAGGGCGAAAGCGGCCAGCATATAGATAAATCGTTTCATTTCAATCGGTTTTGAGCTTTGGTTGCAGGATTACTTGAACTCTAACACGGCCGCGATGGGATAGTGGTCCGAAATGTAGGGGACCTTCTCGTAACGCTGGTCGACGGTGGCGAAGCGCAGGGGCGTGAAGCCCGAGCTGAAGATGTGGTCGATGCGCGGGTAGTTGGTCGCCCCGCCGAAGTTGTTGAACGACGCCTTGTTGTCGGTCACGGGAGCGGTCGTGCGCGCGTCGGCCATGAACTTCTTCACGCCGTCGAAAATCGGGCTGTCGAGCATCTTGTTGAAGTCGGCGGTCAGCACCGTCGGCTGGTTGTCGGGGTTGAGCGACCGGATCTTCGCCTCGATCAGCTCCATCGACTTCTGGGCCGCCACCTGCCCCACATGGTCGATGTGAGTGTTGACGTAGAAGAACTTGCGGCCCGACTTGTAGTGGGTGAACAAGGCCCACGTGGCCGTGCGGTAGGTCGAGGCGTCCCAGCCGACCGACGGGACGTCGGGGGTGTCGGAGAGCCAGAAGGTCCCCCACTTTTCGAGCTTCACGGCATCGGCGAGGTAGTAGATGGCCATGAACTCACCGGCATTCTGGCCGTCGGTGCGGCCCACGCCGACACTCTTGTAGCCCGCGCAGTTCTCGTCCATGTAGGTCTTCTGGTCGAGCCGCGCCTCCTGCACGCCGAGCACCGTCGGCTGCTGGTCGGCGAACATCGCCGGAACGGCCTTTTTGCGGTTGTCCCAACTGTTCGCACCGTCGTCACCCGAGCTGTAACGCACATTGAACGACATGACTCTCAGCTGATTGTCCTCAAGTCCGGGATTGACCGGCTCCTCCGGTTCGTCACCGGGCTGGGGTTTGTAGAATTCCGAGTAATCGGGCTTCGGATCGCTGCACCCGGCGGCGAAAACGAAGGCGAAACTCAACGAAAACGTCAGTAAATAACGGAATATTCTCATGGTCTTGCTTTTTATTTATTCGTTGTCCCACTCGGGGTTCTGCGAGATCGTATAGCCCGCGTTCCTGTAATCGCGGATCACCTTGGCGGGAATCGGATAGAGGTACTGGCGCCCGTCGGGATACCAGTAGCGGTCACCCGCACCGGTCTTGTAGACCAGATCGTAACCCGACACGGGATTCGCCTCGGCATAAAGCCCCACGCCGTCCTGATTGACGCGGACGGCGATGTTCTTGTAGGCCGCCGGAGCCGACGCAACCTCGCCTTCGGTGAAGTAGTAGTCGTTCACGCCGTCGCCGTTGACATCGACGGGCTGCTCCAACCCGGGGATGTGAATGCCGCTCCACGGCAGGGTCTCCATCAGCGATCCGCACTTCCAGCGGCGCAGGTCGTCGAAGCGCATGCCTTCGGCGACGAGTTCTATGGCCCGCTCGCGGCGGATTTCGAGCAGCACGGGGCTGGTCACGTCCGGATAAAAGGTGCGTTGCAGGTAGCTGTCGACGGTCGTGGGCAGCGTCTCCGTGCCGCCCGTGATACCCGCGCGCTTACGCAGCGCACCGACCGTGAGCGCCCATTCGGAATCGGTGATCACCCCCAGTTCGGCCTGCGCCTCGGCGTAGTTGAGCAGCACCTCGGCATAGCGGATCAGCGGAATGCTGTTGATGTTCTTCGCACCGCCGTCGTACTTCGATTCGTCGAGCGTATACTTGATCACCTGGTAGCCCGTGAGCGAAAGGTTTTTGATGTCGGCGACCGCCGTCTTGCCGTCCCACAGGAAGTTGCGGCCGCGCACGGTCTGCTCCAGGCGCAGGTCGCGCCCCTCCATCTCCTCGGCGAAGGATTTCACGGCGTAGTCGGCGGCGGCGGTGAAGGGCGTGCCGTCCTGCTTGAGGTAGGTGTGGACGAACGAGCGGACGAGGCTCCAGCACAGTCCGTACGAGCGGGCGTTGAACCACCAGTTCTGCTCGCCGAAGATGCCGGATTTCTCGTTGGCGCAGACGGCGAGGATCACCTCCTGCGTCAGCGGCGTCTCGCTGTAAAACAGGTCGCGATAGGCGCCCTTCTTGCCCGCGGCGGTGTTGAGCGAGCAGCCGCTGTTGTCGATCACCAGCTTGGCGGCCTTGGCGGCCTCGCGATACAGCTCCTCGGGGGTTATCTCAAGCCCCGTGAGGTTGTGGTAACGGCGGTAAGCCGCTTCGAAGAGGCAGACGCGCGACTTGAGCGCGGCGGCGGCCCAGCGCGTGAGCGTCGCGCTGCCGGTCGACGAGGTGGCCTGGATGTGCTCGTAGGCGAAATCGAGGTCGGCGATCAGGTTGCGGATGATCACGTCGCGGCTGTCGCGGTCCTTGTACATCACGTCGTTCTGGTAGGACTGGATGTCGTTGGGGAACCAGGGAACTTCGCCGTAGGTGGTCAGCTTGTCGTAGTAGAACCACGCACGGAACCAACGGGCGATGCCCAGGTAGTTGTCGCGCGTTTCGGCTTCGACGGTGCAGTATTTCGGATCATTGCAGCCGTCGATGAAGTAGTTCACGTTCTTGAGCGCGCCCCAGCTCCAGCTGGTCGCCGTCTCGGTGTTGTAGGCCCCCCGCTTGATGAAGGTGTCGGTGTTGCTGACGGCCCCCACGTCGCACATCTTGTCCTGCATGAAGCCGTTCTTGAGCGTCGGCAGGGCCTTGTAAAACGAATTGGAGTAGAGTTCGAGACCCGATTTCGATCCGAAGATCATCGACTTGTCGGCTTTCACCTGCACGTTCTCCGTCAAGTCGCACGACGTGGCGAACGCAACGCAGCCCACGAGCAGACTCCATATATAGGTTGATCTTTTCATAGCACGTAAACAGTTTAATAGGTGATCGAGATGCCGAAGCTGAAGCTGCGCATCACGGGATAGTTATGTCCGTCGCCCTTGCTGTTGGAAATATCCGAGTCGGATTTCTTGCTGGCCACCGTCACGTCGAAATCCTTCGTGTGGCGGTAGAGCGGCGACCAGCTCCAGAGGTTCTCGCCCGAGAAGTAGACCGAGACCTTCGAAAGACCGATCTTCGAGATCCACCGCTTGGGCAGCTCGTAGCCGAACTGAAGATTCTTCAGCCGGATGTACGACACGTCCTGCAGGTAGCGCGTATTGACGTTGACCGTATTGGCGTTCATCGGGCCGTAGTAGCCCACGTAGCGCGGCAGGTAGGCGTTCGGACGCTCCTCGGTCCAGTAGTTTTGCAGATGCCACGTCGGAACCTGGTTGTAGGGACGGTTGTACATGCCCCAGAAAAGGCTCTCGTCGCTGGGGAACCACTGCTGTCTGCCCACGCCGTCGAACAGCGCCGAGAGGAAGAAACCGTTCCAGTCGGCATTGAGCGAAATGGTGTAGAGGTAGCGCGGCTCGGAGTTGCCGATGATCTTCCGGTCGCCCGGATCGTCGACCGTGCTGCTGCCGCGGTCGATGGCGTCGTTACCGTTCAGGTCCTCGAAGCGCATGTCGCCCGGATAGGTGATGTACTTCTCGGAGGTCTGCATGATGTCATTCTTGTAGCCCTTGCCGCCGAACGCCGCGTCGATTTCGGCCTGCGACTGGAACAGTCCGTTGCAGACGAAACCCCAGATCTCGCCCAGACGCTGCCCCTCGTAGTAATCGGAGAGCTTGCGCGAGGCGTTGTTATAGCGGTCGATTATGGAATAATAGTCGGCCAGCGTCGCCTTGATCCCGAAATTGAAGGGCTTGCCCGCCAGCTTGAACGAGTCGTTGTAGCTCAACGCGATTTCATAGCCGTAGGTGCTCATGTCGGCGTAGTTTCCCTTGGGGGCCGTCGCTCCGAAGGTGTCGGGAAGCGTCGGGCCGACGGTGTACATGTCCACCGTCTTGCGGATGTAGTAGTCGGCCGTGAGGTTCAGCCGTCCGTTCAGGAAACCGGCGTCCAGTCCCACGTCGAAGGTTTTGGAGGTCTCCCAGCCGATGTTGTCGGGAATCTGGCCCGGGAGGCTCGTGTAGCGCAGCTTGGCCTGACCGAAGAGGTAGCGGGCCGCGTCGCCCGAACCGGTTCCGAAGGTCGACAGGCCGAAGGTTTCGAGGTAGGTGTAGGGATCGACGTTGCTGTTGCCCAGCGCACCGTACGAGGCGCGCAGCTTGAGGTTCGAAACGGCCTTGGGGCTGACGTCCCAGAACTTCTCCTGCGAAACGCGCCAGGCGGCCGAAGCCGAGGGGAAGAAGCCCCATTGGGAGTTGTTCGGAAATTTCGACGAGCCGTCGTAGCGGCCGTTGACTTCGAGCAGGTAGCGGTCGTCGTAGGCGTAATTGAAGCGGAAGAAAGCGCCCACGTAACGCCAGCGGCTGCCGCCGGCGGTGATCGACATGACGTCGCCCAGCGCGAAGTTGATGTTGTCGGCGTCGGGCATCAGAAGACCGTTGCGCTCGGAGTAGGTCGACTTGTAGTCCTGCTGCTCGTAGTTGTAACCGGCCAGCGCCTTGAAATAGTGTTTCTCGGCGAAGGTGTCCTCGAACTCAGCGTAGGCGTTGGTGGCGATATAGGTCGTCAGTTGCAGCGACTCCTTCATCACGTCGTCGGTCTCGGGCGTGCCGAGGTAGACGATTTCGCCCTCGTAGGCGCTGTAAGGAATGGCCGTGGTCTTTTTGGTCTCGGTGTAGTCCTTGGTGCGGAACGAGAAGTCGCCCGTCAGGCGCAGGCGGTTCTCCAGCATCGTGACGTTGAGCGTGGTGGTGTTCTTGAGCGTCTTGGTCGTGCGGTCGAGCCAGTTGTTGCCCGTCACCAGGCCGCCGATGGCGTAGGCGCCCGACTTGGTGAGCGTACCGTCGGGATTGAAGATCGGCGACGAAGGGTGCCCCTGGTCGTTGAGCGAACGCCACAGCACGCCTCCGCCCTCCTTCGAATAACCCATCGGCTGACGGTAGTGGTCGTGCGTATAGTCGAAGTTATTGCTGATCTTCAGCCATTTGAACACCTGCGAGGAGACCTTCGAACGGAGGTTCATCGTGCGGTAGGTGTCGGGCGTGAAGTTGAACAGGCCGTTGTAGTCGTACAGACGCCCCGAAAGGTAGTGGCTGATCTTGCCGTTCGAACCGCTGACCGAGATGTTGTGCGTCTGGGCGATCACCGTATCCTTGTAAAGTGCGTCGTAGTAGTCCGTATTGCCGTAGTAGACATACTTGCCGTCGGGTTCGACCGTCGTTTCGAGCTTGTTGCCCGCGAGTTTGCGCTGGCGGAAGGTGTCGAGCCACGCACGCGAAAAGTCCTGCGAGTTGTTGAAGCCCGTCGGCTCGTTGAAGCGGTAGTTGTACCATGCGTCGTAGAAGAGGCGCGAATAGACGTAACCGTCGTCCACGACGTCGGGAATGGCCGTGGGCTGCTGGATGGAGACGTTGCCCGTGTAGTTGATCGTGAACTTGTCGGTGAGTTTGCCCGGGTCCTTGGTGGTGATGAGCACCACGCCGTAGGGTGCGCGCGAACCGTAGATGGCGGCCGAAGCTGCGTCCTTGAGCACCGAGACCGACTCGATGTCGTTGGGGTTGAGCATCGCGGGGTCGCCCTCGACGCCGTCGATCAGCACCAGAGCCGATCCGCCCGCGCCGATCGACGTCTTGCCGCGAATGTTGTACGACGCCGAGCGGTTGGGCTTGCCGTCGGCCAGCGAAATATTGAGGTTGGGCACGGCGCCCTGCAACATCTGCGTGACGTTGGCCACGGGACGGTTCTCCAGAAGTTCCGAGGAGACCTGGTCGACGGCGCCCGTCAGGTTGGCCTTCTTCTGCGTGCCGTAGCCCACGACCACCACCTCGTCGACGAGCGTGGCGTCCTCCTTCAGCTCCACGGTGACGAACGAACGGTTGCCGACCGGGATTTCGGCAGAGGCGTAGCCCAGCGCCGAGACTTGCAGCACGGCGCCGTCAGCCAGACCCTCGAACGAGAACGAGCCGTCGGTCCCGGAACTCACGCCGCGGGTGGTTCCCTTGACGATCACCGCGGCCCCGACAACGGGCTGGCCCGCGGCATCCCGGACGACGCCCTTAACGGATTGCGGCACAGCGGCACTCTGCCGGGGGGGGGAAAGGTAAATCTTGCCGTCGCGGATCTCGATTTCGACCTTGTCGTCCGCCAGCAGCTGTTTCAGCGCCGCACGCACGTCGACATCCGCGACGGCGATGCTGACGACCTTGTCGGGATTGACCGTCGGACGCGCGTAGTAGAACGTGTAGCCCGTCTGCTCGGTAATCCGCCCGAACACCTGTTCGAGCTTGGCATTCCGGAAATTCAACGTCACTTTCTGCGCCCGGGCCGTCAGGGCCGTCCCGGCTACACAAAGCAGCATCAGAAATAGTAGTCTGATTCGTTTCATACAGATTAGTTTAGGTAGTTGTTTACTAAAAAGCCCGTTTGCGCGCTTTTCACAGAATAGACACGCAAACGGGAAAAAACGATGAGCCGAAACTCTTTTTTTTATCTGAAACTTACCTTTATTTCTGTTTTGGTGCGTTCGAAACGCACCGGAGAGATCAGTTCCATTTCACGCAAAACATTATCCAGCAGCGTATTGTCGGTCGCAAAGGTGTAGGATATGGGGCGATCGGGCTGTCCGTCGGTTTCGAAGCGCACGTCGTACCACCGCGAAAGGGTTTCGAGCACCTCTGCAAGGGGCGTGTCGCGGAACGAGATCACGTCGTCCTTCCAGATCGAATAACGCATGGCGTCGGCGCCGCGGACGATCCGCCCCTCGCCCGAGCGCCGGTCGTAGAGCAGCTGTTCGGAGGGCGACAGTTCGAAACGACCGCCGCGGCGGTCGTCGAGCACCACGCGCCCCTCGTCGAGCGTTACGGCGACGATGTCATCGTCGCGGTAGGCCTTGACGTTGAACGACGTGCCGAGCACCTGGATCTCTCCGCCCTCGAACTCCACGACGAACGGCCGCCGGGGATTGTGGGTCACCTCGAAGTAGGCTTCGCCTTCGAGCCGGATGCGACGCTCGAAAAGCCCGAACTTCACGGGATAGTGGATTTTCGACTCGGAATTGAGGTGGGCGACCGTGCCGTCCTGAAACAGGCACTGCGTACGCCGCCCCCGGTCGACGACGAATTCGCCGTACTCCGCATCCGAAAAGATGCCCCCTACCTGACGGTCGAGACGCAGGGCGACGCCCAGCACCAGCGCGACGGGAATCACGACGGCGGCGACGCGAAAAAGAATGCGGCGCCGCCGGCCGCGCGTGAGGGCGGTTTTGATCCGCGCGAAGATGCGCTCCGAGGCGACCTCCTCCCGCTCATAGTCGCCGCAGGACTCCTGCCGGTCGAAGTCGCGGCCGATGTAGCGACTGGCCCATGCCTGGCCCGAATCGGTGGCGAGCCACTCGGCGACCGAAGCGGCCTCGGCGGCGGTGGCGCGGTTTTCGAGCGTCTTATGCAAAAGTTCTTCCGAAGGTCTGTTCATAAAAATAAAGTTTGCAGGATGAAGATAAGCAGGACGATATGGCCGAAACGGCTCTTCAGGAGTTTGACGCCCTCCTGGTAGTGCGAACGGACGGTGTTGACCGAAAGATTGAGCATTTCGGCGATCTCGGGATTCGAATAGCCCGCCTTGCGCAGGTACATGACCTGCCGCTTCTGGGTCGGAAGCCCCGCGATCACCGTATCGAGCTTCTGCAAAAGATCCTCGCGCTCGATCTGCGCGTCGAGCGGGTCCGAGGCCTCGGGGACGAGCTGCGCCAGGCGGTAGCTGTGCACCAGCTCGGTATTGCGGCTGCGCAGGTAATTGAGGATATAGTTGCGGGTCATCGTGTAGAGGTAGTTCCGCAGGCTCAGCATGACGGTCATCTCCTGCCGCCCGATCCAGAGTTTCACGAAGACGTGCTGCACGGCGTTCTCGGCCGCGGAACGGTCCTTCAGCATCTTCAGGGCCACGGCATAGAGTATCCGGTGATACTTCCCGTAAACCACCCGGAAAGCCTCCTCGCTCCCCTGCTTGATCCGCCGGAACAGTTCCCGATCCTCGTTTTCCTGAATGAAATCTTCGGTCATACCGGAAGCAAAGATAGCATTAATTTCAGATTTGCAACCTCCTGCCCCAAAAAACGAAAAAGCCGCAGCCCGAAAGCTGCGGCCCTGCCGGTCTGCGGATCAGCGGATTCCGTATTTCCGGAAAATCTTGCGCAGCTGCGGTTCGAGATGGCGGGTCATGTACATGAAACCCTGGTCGGAGGGGTGCGAACCGTCGACCGTCCCGAGGTGGTCCGTGCCGATCATCCCCCGGGAGTCGATGAAGTAGATGTTCCGGTCGTCCTTCATCAGCCGCCGGATGCCCGCTTCGGCGGCGGCGCGCTTGTCGGATTCGAATTTCCGCGCCTGGAGGTTGAAATTCACGGTCTCGCGGACCTCGGTCTGGATGAAGATCAGCGGCGTCGAGGGATGCGCCTTGCGGACGGTCGCCACGAAGGCGTCGAGCCGCTCCTCGATCTCCCCGGCACTCGGGTTGGAGAAGGCGTCGAAAACAAAGGCGTCGGCCTCCATCTCGGCCAGCATCCGCGCGAATTCGGGTTGCAGCTTGCATTGCCCGCTGTAACCGAGATTCAGGAAATCGAGTCCCATCCGGCGGGCCAGCCGCGCCGTCCAGGTCATGCCGGGACGCCCGGCCGAAGCGCCGTGGGTGATGCTCGACCCGAGCACCACGATCCGGTGGCGGAAGGGGTTCGGAACGGCCTCGATGCGGCTGTCGCCGTCGATGCCCAGTTCCAGCGAAAGCACCTCGTCCCACAGGGGCAGGTAGACCAGACAGGTCTTTTCGCCCTCGTCCATATACTCGACCAGCGCGCTGTCGTGGTTGTCGCCCTTGGGCCAGCCGAAACCGGCGTAGACCCACTGCCCGTCGCGCTCGATGTAGAGATCGAGACCCTTGCGGGCGATGGCGGTCATGTTGTGGCCCAATCCGTATCCGCCGGTTTTCCACCGGGCGCGGATCGTCCGGCTGTCGGTGCGGAAAACGACGGCCAGTCCGGTGGAGAAGGCCGAGTAGTTCTTCACGGGCTGCCAGAGTTCGTAACGGGCGGTGTCGACCCGCTGGAACAGTTTGGGAGTGGGCATGCTCTTGCCGATGACGGTCAGCGTCGCGGCATCGACGTAACGGAGCGGTTGCTTCTCCTGCGCACCGGCGGCGTTCAGCGTCAGCAGCAGCACGGGCAGCGCGAGGCTGCGGAAAACGAGGGAAAGGTTCTTCATGGTATCGGAATTTGGTTGTATCCGGGTTTGTCGGCCGTCCGGCGGATTCAGAGTTTGTAGAGCGCGTAAACGGGATTGTGGTCCGAGAGGAACGGAACGCCGTAACGCCCGGAATCGACAAGGGTCCGGTAGGCCAGCGCACGGGCGTTGCGGGCGAAAATGAAGTCGATCCACAGCGAACGCTTGCCGAAGTCGTTGAACGTCGGCAGTTCGTCGGTCACCGGGGCCGCATGGCGCGCCGACTGCATCCACGCCTTCAGCGGGTCGAGCAGGGCGTTGTCGTAGGTCGTATTCAGGTCTCCCGAGAGAAAGACGGCGGCCTTCTCACCGGCGATCCGCTTCATCCGGGCGACCATCATCCGGGCCGATTCGGCGCGGGCCTGCTTGCCGATATGATCGAAATGGGTGTCGAAATAGAAGAACTCCTTTCCGGTTTTCCGGTCCTTGAGCTGCACCCACACCGTGACGCGGCGGCACATGGCGTCCCAGCCCCGCGAAGGGCATTCGGGCGTGGGGCTGATCCAGAAAAACCCGCTGTCGAGCAGGATGTATTTCGAACGGCGGTACATGATCATCAGATGCTCGCCGCCGTCGGGTTTCTTCTCGATGTCGGTCGCGGCGTCGCGCCCCATGTCGACCTCGGCGTATTCGGGGAGGTTCACCTTCAGATAGTCGATCTGCGGCCGGTGCGGCTCCTGGAAGCCGATGACGTCGGGCGATTCCGCACGGATCATCTCCAGACAGGCGGCGCGCCGCGCAACCCAGCCGTTGTCGCCGTCGGCGCCGGGCTTGTAATAGCGGATGTTGAACGACATCAGTTTCAGGTCGGCCTTCGCAGCGGCGGCGGCCAGCGCCTTGTCGTCCTGCGCCCGCAGGGGCAGCGCAAGGCCGAGAAGCGCAACAAAAAGCAGTAGTTTTTTCATCATGGACAAAGGTGCCAACACGCCGGACGCAGCCGAAACCGGACAGCCCGGCAGAACGCTCCGACAAATAAAAAATATCATTACAGCACCAAAGATAATTCAAAAAAAGCAAAAAAAGCAAACCGGACCCTGCTTTTTTATACGGATTACGGGCCGCAGACCACTGTAACAGGCAGCAAAAAGAAAGGGCCGAACCTCCGACGGAGCCGACCGGAACGGGGTGCACGCCGCGGTTCCGGGACAGAAACGCCGTATCCGCCGATCTTCGGACGTCAGGCGTTTTTTCCGCGGGAAAGGCTCCGAATGTCCCGGAAAATTGCTACCTTTGCCGCAAACAAACCCTATTTACACTATGGAATTCGAAGGAACCGTTTACAAAATACTGCCCGTGACGAAGGGAACGTCGGCACGCGGTGAGTGGCAGCGTCAGGATGTGGTTTTCGAAATGAACGAAGGCTCTTTCACACGCAAAATCTGCGTTACGTTCTTCAACAAGCCCGAAGACGTGGCCCGTCTGAAAGAGGGTTCGACCTACAACGTCTCGGTCAACATCGAGTCGCGCGAATACAACGGCCGCTGGTACACCGACATCCGCGCATGGCGTCTGCAACCCAAACAGGAGGCCGCGGCGGCCCCGATGCCCGACATGCCGCCCATCGCCGAGGAGCCTTCCTACGCCTCTGCGCCCGCACAGGTCGACGACCTGCCGTTCTAAACGGACTCAACCGAAAAACTCCGGCCTTCGATGATTCGAAGGCCGGAGTTTTTTTAGATGCCTATTTATAAAAAATCCGGATGCGCATGCGCACATCCGGATTCATTTTCCGCGGTCCGACTATTTTGCGGGAGCAGCCTCGGGCTTCTCGGCCGTTGCGGTCGAATCGGCCGGAGCAGGCTCCACGTAGGGAGTGACGTCGATCAGCTCGACCTCGAACTCCAGAGCCTCGTTGGGACCGATGTCACGGCCTGCGCCGCGCGCACCGTAAGCCAGGTCGGCGGGAATCCAGAGCGTGATCTTGCCGCCCTTGCCCACCAGCTGCAACCCTTCCGTCCATCCGGGAATCACACGGTTGAGCGGGAACTCGACGGGTTCGTCCTTGTCGAAATCATCGGGACGCTGCTTCTTGATCATCTCCTGCTGCTCCTTCGAACGGTTGGCGAACTTCGAGGTGTCGAACACCTTGCCTTCGCGGGTACGGCCCGTATAGTGCACCTTCACCACGTCGCGCGGGTCCTTGGGCATCACCGAAGCGTCGCCGGCGTCGGTAACCTTATAGAGCAGGCCCGACTCGGTCTTCTTCACGCCCGACTTCTTCTCCGTCTTCTCCAGCCACGCCTTCGAAGCCTCGGCGTTCTCGGCCGGACGCTTCACCATGAAGTAGTACTGCAAGTACTGGTTCACCTCGTCCTCGGTCATCTTGGCGTTGTTGTCGCGCACGTTCTGCATGGCCTCGCCGATCCAGACCAGCTGAATGGGCATGCCGCTCTGTGCGATGTTGTAACCGATGTCGTTACCGAAGGCATAGGAGATCTCGGTACGCTCCTCCTCGCTCTCGAACATGTCGGGATCGGCCGCGGGATACTCCACCTTGGTCGTGTCGCCGCCGGCCAGGCGCACGCTGTCCGCCTCGGCACGCTTCTGCGCCACGGCCTGCGCACGCTCGCCGCGCTTGGTCATAAAATATTCGCGCAGCATATCGAGCGACTTGTCGTGCTCCTGGGTGGCCTTGCCCAGAGCGCCTTCCCGGACACCCTTGTCCACAGCCTTGAAATCGAACGGAATATCCTTCATTTCGTAGCTCATGCCATAGCCGATGTTGGCTCCGAGCGAATACGACAGAGAGTCGAACTCGGACAGACTGCCCAGCTGTACCCCGCCCTTGTTTCCTCCGCAGGAGGCGAGCATTGCGGCACCCGCGAGCGCCGCAGCAAAAAAGATTTTTTTCATTGTTGTTTTCACTATGTTTGATGTTTCCTTTATATTGTCGCCGTCGCACGCGCAAAGACAGTGCAAACCAGGAGCAGAGGCGAATTTATCCGGCTCTGCCGAGGCGCCGCCTATCAAAGCGCGGGCTTATTCCCCGCAAAGATATAAAAATTTTGTTAACGAAATGATTCCGAGCAACTATTTTGGCGAAATCCCCGCGGCCGGACGATCCGGCCGCGGAACCGGCGGCGCCGGACGGACCGTCAACGCCGCCGCGACCGGGTCGTATACTTGTCGAGGTCGACAAGTTCGATCTCGAAATAGAGCGTCGCATTGGGAGCCACGCCCAGTTCCTTGTCGCCCTCGGCGCCGTAGGCTGCCGACGAAGGCATCCAGGCGTTGATCTTGCCGCCCTTGCCGATGAGCTTCACGCTCTCCTGCACCCCGCGCCGCAGGTTGCGGACCAGCGAACGCACCGTATCGCCCCGCTCGTAGGAGGAGGTGATCTCGTCGCCCGCCGCCGTGCGGATCACCCACCGCAGGGCCACGCTGTCGCGCTCGGAAGTGGGAACCTGATTCTGATCCCCGACGTCCGTAACGGTGTAGGTCACGCCCGACGACGTGCGGGCATAGGAGCGGTTCGACTTGGCGATGTCGAGGAGGAACTGCTCCTCATAGGCGCGTGCCTTCTCGGGAAGGGCGTAGTTCACGTAGCTCAGATAGAACGTCTCGGCATCGGCCGCCGAGAGTCTGGGATTGCCGCGGAACATATCGCGGATGCCTTCGCAAACGGCGTTCACATTGATCGTCGAATCCATTTTCAGCAGGTTCGCGCCCACGTTCATGCCGATGACGTAGGCCACCGAATCGGTATCGTTCCGGAGTTTCACGCCGCCTCCGCCCGAATTTTTCGAGCAGGCTCCGGCCAGCAGCAGCACGAGGGCCGGGAGGATCGGGAAGGTCTTTTTCATCATTATCGAATCTTTTTTGCAAAGATAGTGCAAGGCGCCGGCAGAAGCAAATAAATCTGTTCCGGCCGCACGGGTCCGGACCGGACGCCATTTCCGGCAAACGCCGCCTGCGCGGCGGATGCCTACCGCCCGCCCTGCCGGGTCCGGCGGTTTTTCCCCGAAAAGATCAAGATCAGCAGGCACCCCACGACGGCGGCGGCCAGCGAACCCATCAGGATCGCGATCTTGCCGCGGTCGACCAGATCGGGGTCGGTGAAGGCCAGCGAATCGACGAACAGCGACATCGTGAACCCGATACCGCCCAGGCAGGCCACGGCCAGCAGCATGCGCCACGTCGCCCCCTCGGGCAGCTCCGCAAGACCCGTCCTCACGGCTCCCCAGCTGGCAAGGAAGATGCCCAGCGGCTTGCCGAGGACAAGACCGAAGAAGACGCCCATGCCGATTGATCCGATTTCGGGCGAATAGTGGAAAATATTGAGGTATTCGAGCGACGTGATCTCGACGCCGGCGTTGGCCAGCGCGAAGACCGGCATGATCAGGAACGTGACGTAGGGCGCCAGTCCGTGCTCCAGACGGTAGCTCATGCCCACCGAGTTGGACGACAGGTCGTGCATGCGCCGCAGGTAGAACCGCTGCTCCTCGTTGGGGAAGTCCTCGTGCGAGGCGGCGCGGAGCATCAGCGCATTGAGCCATCGCATCTTATGGGCGAAATACTCCTTGCTGTAACGCGGCTCCATCGGGATCAGCAGCGCCATCGCCACGCCCGAGATGGTCGAGTGGACGCCCGAGTAATAGAACAGCCCCCAGACCACGAAGGCCGGGACCAGATAGGAGAACATGCGCTTCTCGCCCATCTGCTTCATAAAGTAGACCCCCAGCATGATGACCAGCGCCACCAGCAGGCAGGTGATCTGCACCTTGCCGCCATAGAAAAGCGCGATGACCAGAATGGCCCCCAGGTCGTCGGCGACGGCCAGCGCCGTGAGGAAGATTTTGAGCGACACGGGGACGCGGTTGCCCAGCATCGAGAGGATGCCTATGGCGAAGGCGATGTCCGTGGCGGTGGGGATTCCCCAGCCGTTTGCGGCCATCGTGCCGTGGTTGAACGCCGTGAAGAAAATCGCCGGGACCAGCATGCCGCCCGCAGCGGCCAGCACCGGAAGGATGGCCCGGCGCGCGGACGAAAGCTGCCCGCAGACGATCTCGCGCTTGATCTCAAGCCCCACGGCAAAGAAGAAAATCACCATCAGCCCGTCGTTGATGAACTTCTCGACGGTCATGCCCCGCGGGAAGATCCAGTCGATCACACCGTCCGGGGAATGGACCATCAGCGAAAGGTCGGTCTCCAGCAGGTGGTGGTAATAGAGTTTGGTCGCGGGGAGATTGGCCAGCAGCATGGCGGCGATCACGCACACCAGCAGCACCACGCCTCCGGCCCAGGGCGCTTCCAGGAAGTTGCGGCCCCGAAGCCCCATCATGTGTCGCTGGCGAACCCAGCGGTACATCGAAAAAAGTCGCATCTATCGGTCGTTTTATGATTCGTTTGACTTGAGGGTCTGCCCGCAGAGTTTCCAGAGCATGCGGGCGCCCGTGATGGCGTCGATCCGCTCGTCGGGCGCGGGGCACACCTCCACCACGTCGAAACCGATGATACGGCGTCCCGAGCGGGTGAGCGTATCGAGCAGCCAGACGGCCTGGTTGAACGTAAGGCCGCCGGAAACCGGCGTTCCGGTGTGAGGGCAGTTTTCGAAGGTCAAGGCGTCGATGTCGAAACTCACGTAGACCTCCTGCGGCAGCGCGTCGACGATGCGGCGGCACTGCGCATCCCACGTCTCGCCGCGGAAAAGGGCGGCCGCGAGCGAAAGGTCGTCGAACGTGGCGATGCGCCCGGACGAAGCGGCCAGCGCGGCCTCCGACTCGCTGAAGTCGCGCACGGCGACCTGGGCGATCTTCGTCACCTGCGGCACGTCGCGCAGGACGTTGAACATGATCGAGGCGTGGGAAAACTCAAACCCCTCGTAGGCATCGCGCAGGTCGCAGTGCGCATCGACGTGCAGGATGCCGAACGCCGCATGGCGCGCGCCCAGCGCCCGGATCAGCCCGTAGGGCGTCGAGTGGTCGCCGCCGACCAGCCCCACGGTCTTGCCCGCATCGAGCCAGCGCGAAGCCTGCGCCCCGACGTTGGCGTTCATCGACATGCACCCCTCGTTGACACGGCGGACCTTGCGCACGACATAGTCGTCCTCCAGGCAGCCGCCTCCTTCGAGGTGGTCGATCACCCGTGCGGCGTCGGCCCGCAGACGCTGCGAAGACTCCAGCAGCGAATAGTCCACATCGGCCGTGGCGATGCCGCGGCGCCAGACGCCGGGAGCCAGCGGATCGTGGAAATCCAGCTGCGTCGAGGCTTCGATAATGGCGTCGGGGGCATAAGCCGCTCCGGCCCCGTAGGAGACCGTCACGTCCCACGGCGCCGAGATCAGCACCAGTTCCGCCGTTTCGGGAGCGAACGGAAGTCCGAAATAGGTTCCGTTGTCCACGCCGACCCCGTCCGGATCGAAGTTTTTCTGTTCCATAACATGCTTTTGAATTGCAAAGGTACGCATTTTTTATTTTTTACCTATATTTGTTTGCTCAAAGACGAAAAACGAAAAAAACACCCGTTACCATGAAAATCATTGCCGACAGCGCCATTCCCTTTCTGCGGGGCGTTCTGGAGCCGTTCGCCGAGGTGGAATACCTCCCCGGAACGGCGATTTCGGCCGCCGACGTCCGCAACGCCGACGCGCTGGTGATCCGCACCCGCACGCGGTGCGACGAAAAACTACTGGCGGATTCGCGCGTAAAGCTGATCGCCACGGCGACCATCGGCTTCGACCACATCGACACGGCGTGGTGCGCGGCGCACGGCATCGAAGTCACGACGGCCGCGGGCTGCAACGCCCGGGGCGTACTGCAATGGGTCGGCGCGGCGCTCGTCCACCTCTCCCGCACGCAGGGCTGGCAGCCCGCCGAGCGCACGCTGGGAATCGTGGGCGTGGGACACGTCGGATCGCTCGTGAAAGCGTATGCCGAAGGGTGGGGATTCCGCGTCGTCTGCTGCGACCCGCCGCGCGAGGAGCGCGAGCGGTGCGGATTCCGGACGCTGGAGGAGGTGGCCCGCGAGGCCGACATCCTCACCTTCCACACGCCGCTCGACGCTTCGACGCGCCACATGGCCGACAGCCGGCTGTTCGGCCTGATGAAACCCGGCGCCATCCTCATAAACTCCTCGCGCGGGGAGGTGGTCGACGGCGAGGCCCTGCTCCGGAGCGGTCTCGGCTGGGCGCTCGACGTCTGGGAGCACGAACCGCACCTCGATCCGGCGCTGCTGGAAAACGCGCTGCTCGCCACACCCCACATCGCGGGCTACTCCGAGCAGGGCAAGGCCAACGCCACGGCAATGTCCGTCGCCTCGCTGGCCCGCCGTTTCGGCCTGCCGCTCGAAGGGTGGTATCCGCCACAGGCCGCCCCGGCGCGCCGGCGGCCGATCTCCTGGCAGGAACTTTGCCGGACCATCGGCGGGGCGTACGACATCGCGTCCGAAAGCCGCAGCCTCAAGGAGCGGCCCGGGGATTTCGAATCCATGCGCGACCACTACGCCTACCGCCGCGAATATTTTTAGCACGAACGGCGCGGATTGCGCACGCTCCGGCGTCCGAAAAAGGCGAAACCTGCTTTTTATTAGCGAATTCGCCCTTTTTTAATTACCTTTGCCCGCGATTATCAGTTAAGAACCATGTACCGGAGAGTCATAAAGCCCGTACTTTTCTCGCTTACCATCGAGCAGGCCCACCACGCGGTGCTGCTGTTGCTGCGCATCATCGGGCTGATACCCGGCGGCCGCTGGCTGTTGCGCAAATGCTACGCCGTGGAGCATCCGGCGCTCGAACGCGAGGTGTTCGGCATCCGTTTCGCCAACCCCATCGGGCTGGCCGCAGGATTCGACCACAACGGCGAGGCGTTCCGCGAACTGGCCGCGCTGGGATTCGGATTCGTCGAGGTGGGGACCGTGACGCCCCGTCCGCAGGCGGGCAACCCGCGGCCGCGGGTCTTCCGCCTCCCGAAGGACAATGCCATCATCAACCGCATCGGTCTGGCGAACCGCGGACTGGAAGCCACCATTCGCCACCTGCGGCGCCCGCACGACGGCGTGATCGTGGGCTGCAACATCGGCAAGAACACCTCGACCCCCGCCGAGAACGCTCCGGCGGACTACCTCAAACTCTTCCGCAGCCTCTACCAGTATGCGGACTATTTCACCGTCAACATCAGCTGCGACAACGCCTGCCGCGAAGGCACGACGCACACGCGCGAACATATCCTTCAGATACTCAACCCGCTGTTCGACTTCCGGCGCGGGCAGAACCAGTTCCGGCCGATCATGCTCAAAATCTCGCCCGACATGTCGGACGAGGTGATCGACCAGATCACCGACGTGCTGCTCGAAACGCCGCTCGACGGGATCGTGGCCACCAACGGAACCCACAGCCGCGGAGGACTCCACACGAGCCGTACGACGCTCGAAAAGATCGGCAGCGGACGTCTCAGCGGCGCACCGCTCACACACCGCGCCGTGGAGATCGTGCGCCGCGTCCACACCCGTTCGGGCGGAACCTACCCCATCATCGGGGTCGGCGGACTGATGTCGGCCGGCGACGTGCGGGCGATGCTCGACGCCGGGGCCGACCTCGTGCAACTCTACACCGGATACGTCTACAACGGTCCCGGAATGGTCAAAGCGGTGTGCCGCGAACTGATCGCCGCGGCCGAAAAGCCGGCCGCCATGCGCGCCGCCGGGGAGTCCGTGCAAAACGGGGAAAACCCCGAAGCATCCGCCCCGGAGGCCGTCGGGACCGCCGGGAAGGCATCCGACGGCGAATCGGAAGAGGAACGCCGCCCCGGGTCCGGACAAAAATAACCCCACACATGAAGGCAACCATCATCACCATCGGCGACGAAATACTCATCGGGCAGATCGTCGACACCAATTCGGTCTCCATCGCCAAACACCTCAATGCGGCGGGCATCGTGGTCCGCGAGAAAATCTCGATCGGCGACGACCGCACGCAAATCATCGAAACCGCGGAGCGCGCCCTCGCCGGCTCGGAGGTGACCGTCATCACCGGAGGACTCGGCCCCACGAAGGACGACATCACCAAAAAGACCCTCGCGGAGATGTTCCGCAGCGACATGCGCTACGACGAACGGGTGGCCGGGCACGTTGAGAAAATGCTCGCCGAACGCGGCATCGAGTTCAACGAACTCAACCGTTCGCAGGCGATGGTCCCCGCGTGCTGCACGGTGCTGTTCAACGCCCACGGCACGGCCCCGGGCATGTGGTTCGAGCGCGACGGGCACGTCGTCGTCTCGCTGCCGGGCGTGCCGTTCGAGATGGAGCACCTGATGGAGGACGAGGTGATGCCCCGCCTGAAGACCCGCTTCGCGCTGCGGCAGATCGTCCACCGCACGATGATCACCGCCGGACTGCCCGAGTCGATGCTCGCCAAGCGCATCGAAGCGTGGGAAAACGCCCTGCCCCCGTACCTGAAACTGGCCTACCTGCCCAATCCGGGCGCGGTGCGCCTGCGCCTGTCGGCCTACGAGGTGGAGGGCGAAAGCGTCGCCCGCGAAATCGAGAGCCGGTTCGAGGCCCTGCGCAGGATCATCCCCCACAACATCATCGGATTCGAAACCGCCACCATGCAGGAGGTGGTGCACAAAATACTCACCGAACGCTCCCTGACGCTCGCCACAGCCGAAAGCTGCACGGGCGGCTCGATCGCCGCGCGCTTCACGGCCATGCCCGGCGCTTCGGCCTATTTCCTCTGCGGCGTGGTGTCGTACAGCAACGAATCAAAAGCCGAACTGCTGGACGTCGACCCCGCGGACATCGCCCGCTACGGCGCCGTGAGCGAACAGGTGGCCCGCCAGATGGCCGAGGGTGTCCGCCGCACGGCTGGCGCCGACTACGGCGTGGCCACCACCGGAATCGCAGGACCTTCGGGCGGCTCGGCGGAAAAGCCCGTCGGCACGGTGTGGATCGCCGTGGCGACACCCCGGGAGACGGTCGCAATCCTCAAACAGTGCGGAACCGACCGGGGACAGATCATCGACCGCGCCAGCGCCTTCGCCATCGGCCTGCTGCGCGACTGCCTGAACGGAAATTAAACGCCTCCAGCCACGAACGAACCGCCCGTCATGCCCCCCCGGAGCGCGGTCTCCGCTGACGATCCCCGCAGAATGGCGCAAATGCGGGCCGAATAAGCACTCCGGCCGAAAAAAAAGACGGCCGCTTTTGCTATTTGCCGAAAAGGTTGTATATTTGCACTCCCTTAATCGGGTTTTAACCAAAAATAATCAAACAATGAAAGTTTGCGAAATCACAGGCAAGGTGGCGATCGTGGGAAATAACGTCTCGCACTCGCACCACAAGACCAAGCGCAAATTCAGTCCCAATCTGAAAACCAAGCGCTTCTGGTCCGAGCAGGAGGGTCGCTGGATTACCCTGAAGGTATCCGCAGCCGGCATGAAAACAATCAACAAGAAAGGGCTCGCAGCCGCTCTGCGCGAAGCTGCCGCACCCAAAAGCGTGTACTAAAAACAACGAGTAACAAATGGCAAAGAAAGGCAACAGAGTTCAGGTCATCCTCGAGTGCACCGAACAAAAAGAGAGCGGCGTTGCGGGAATGTCCCGTTACATCACCACCAAGAACAAGAAAAACACCCCCGACCGTCTGGAGCGCAAGAAGTACAATCCGTTCCTCAAGCGGGTTACCGTTCACCGTGAAATCAAATAGTAAAGAAGCTCTATGGCAAAGAAAGTAGTCGCAACACTGAAAACCGGCACGGGTAAGCAGTTCACCAAGTGCATCAAGATGGTCAAGTCGGAGAAGACCGGTTCCTACATGTTCAAGGAAGGCGTCATCGCCAACGACCAGGTAAAGGCTTTCTTCGAGGAGAAGAAATAAGTATTTTAAGAGTCGAACTCTTAAATACAAAGGGCATCTTTCGGGATGCCCTTTGTGTTTTCAGCCCCGCCGGTCGCGCATATCAAAATAATTTATTACTTTTGAACATTAAATTCCGAGTATGCAGGTCAAAACCATCGCCTTTTATCACTATACATTCCCGGCAGGCGGCGCCGAAGTCGTAACCTGCAACCTGGGCCGCTTCTTTGCCAAACACGGCTTCAGAGTACTTCTCTATACCTGGAAGCCGAATGCGGAACTGCTTACCGAAGAACTGCGAAAAATCTTCGACATCCGTCCGCTGCCCGACACCAAACGGATTTCGGGAGCCCGAAATACCGACTTTCTCTGCGAATCGCTGAAAACAGAGCGGGCAGACGTCCTGTTCATACAAGCAACCACCGACATCGCATTCGAGCAGATCCGGACGCGCACCACGGCCAAAATCATTTTCTGCCTGCACAACACGCCATTCTGGGAGGTATACGACCTGAAGCACAAGAAGTCGTCGGAAATTCCTCGTCCCACACTGACGCGCAGGCTGGAATACGCACTTCTGCGCAAGCCCGCCTACCGGCTAACCCGCAAACTCGAACAACGTTACGCCCAACTGTACATCCGGGTGCTCTCGAACGTGGACCGGTTCGTGACGCTATGCCCGGGTTACAGCGACGAATTCGAACGAGAGATCCGCCGGTCGGGACTTCCCGGCTGCAATTTCCCCCGCGAACGCCTTACCGCGATGCTCAATCCGATGCTGCCGACACAGGAACCCGCGAAAACGCCCAAAGAGAAGATCGTTCTCTACGCCGGACGATTCCAGCGATGTCACAAACGCATCGACCGGCTGCTGAAAATATGGAAGCGCATCGAGCAGCAAAATCCCGAATGGCGGCTGGTGATCGTCGGCGACGGAGAAGAACGCGGCGATCTGGAGAAGCAGGCCCGCAGGTTGAAATTGCAGCGGATTGAATTCGCAGGCTATCAATACGATGTCACGCCCTTCTACCGCCGGGCCACCTTCGTCTGCCTGACTTCAAACTTCGAAGGGCTGCCCATGTGCCTGATGGAGGGGCAGCAGTACGGGGCCATTCCGGTGTCGTTCGACTCGTATTCCGGCATCCGGGAAATCACCTGCGACGGGGAATGCGGAATCATGGTCCCGGCATACAGTCTGCGCAAATATGCGGAACTGCTGAACCGCGCGCTGGCCGACGAGGAGCTGCAAAAACGAATGCGCGAAAACTGCTACAAGGCCGCAGAGCGCTATGATCTGGAATGCATCGGCCAAGAGTGGCTCGCGCTGTTCGGCAAGTTATAACTCATTATGAAAAAAATAGCATTCATCATCGTCCGTTACGGCGAAAATATCAACGGCGGCGCAGAAGTTCACTGCCAGATGCTTGCTGAACGGCTGCTGCCCTATTACGAGGTCGAAGTGCTGACCACGACCATCCGGGCCTTCAACCACCCGGATCAGGATTACACGGAAGGTGTCAGCTCCTGGAACGGCGTCACCATACGCCGTTTCAAGCCGCAGCCCATCGACCAGGAGCAATTCAGGCCCTTCCGCAAAAAATACAAGACCGCACGCCGTATCCGGCAATACCTGAAAAAGCTGAACCTGCTGCGAGCGGCGTCCTTTCTGCACCCGGAGTGGAAATCGGGGATTGAAAACGAACGGCCTTTCTACGAATCGACAGCGACCCATGCCCCGGGCCTGCTGCGTTATATCGAAAGCCACAAGGCTGAATATGCAGCGTTCATCTTCGCGAACTTCTACACGCCCCAAGCGGTTCTGGGATCGGTCGTCACTCCGGAAAAAAGCCTGCTGATCCCGATGGCGCACCCGGACAAGCCGCTCTATTACTGCATCAACGCCCCGATGTTCACCCGGGTACGGCATATCGCATTCAACACCGAAGCCGAACGGCAATTGTGCCGCAGCGTTTTCGGACGGTTCCTGGCCCCGAACAGCATCGTCGGCTGCGGTATCGAAATGGCCCCGGAGGCAGAGTGGAGCGGCGTAAAGGCAAAATACGAGCTTCCGGATGAATACGTGCTCTATTTGGGGCGCGTCTCCAAAGCCAAAGTGGACAAACTGCTGCCCTACTTCCTGCGCTGCAAGGCAAAATACGGCGGCGACGCCAAACTGGTATTGGTCGGCGGATTCGAAAACGAGATCCGAAAGTTCGACTCGCCGGACATTCTTTTCACGGGCTATGTCTCCGACGAGGAAAAAACCGCAATCGTCCGGCACGCCACGGTGATGGTCAACCCGTCGCCGATGGAGAGCCTTTCGCTACTGATGCTCGAAGGGATGCAGAGCCGCATACCGCTGCTGGTCAACGGGCGCAGCAAGGTGATGAAGGACCATTGCCGTCTGAGCGGCGCGGGCTTGTGGTATAATAACGGCCGCGACTTCCGCAAAAAACTGCACAGACTGCTCTCCGATCCGGAACTGCGGCGCACAATGAGCGAAAAAGGCCCGGCCTATGTGCGCGAACACTACGACTGGGAGATTATCATTCCGAAACTGCGAACGCTGATCGAAAGCATCTGACCGACAGCCGGCATCAAAAAAGACGGAGCGTCCGATGCGGACCTCCGTCTTTTTGCGGTCTTTGCGCGCAGCGTCAGAACTTGTGCACGGCGCGCACGAGGAACTTGTTGTATTTCGGAATTTCGATCACATAGGGAGGCTCGATGCCCATATGGGTCGTGTAGGCGTTCTTCTCGTCCATCTCGGTCGAGGAGAAATAGTAGACCAGGCGGTCCATGCGTTTGCCGCCGGCGTCCTTGAGCGCATCGTTGAACTTGTTGCGGGCCTGGCGGTTGTTCTGTACGCGGGTGCCGCCGTTGTAGTTGTGGCCGATGGTCAGCAGTTCGTCGATGGCCGGCAGATACCAGCCTTCACCCTTGTCGCGGCACCATTTGAAAGCCGGGAAATCGTCCCACGAAAGGTTGTTCGCAGCGATGTACTGCGCCACCTTCTCCATGTTCGCCACCCCGTCGGTGCGGTTGTCGGCGCCCGCAAGGCGCAGGTCCGGCTTGCGGAACTCGCTCCAGTGAAGGTAGATTTCATCGAGCGATACGACCAGTCCGTGCTGGCGGTCGTCCGAAAGCTGGCAGATCACTCCCCGGATGCCGTTCTGGTCGTAGAGTTCGCCGATTTCGTACTGTTTAAGCACGTACCGGCCTCCGGAAACAGGCTGCACGGCCGGCGCTTCCGGGACAGCCGGAGTGGCCGGGGTGGCCGGAGTCAGCGGCGTCGCGGGAATGGTTTTGGTGTAATACTCCTTTTCGCCGTTGGCATACTGGATGTAATGGATCTGCGCAACGGGGAGCACGTAGGTCGGACCGTCGGGATTCGAAAAACGCTTGTAACGCACCGCTTCGGGCGTGATTTCGATCACTTTGGCTTCGATTTTCGCGGCGTCGGTCTTGACGATCAGGTCCTGCGCGGCGGCCGTCAGGGCGCAGCACAACGCTGCGAGCGACAACAGAATGGTTCGTTTCATCATTATCAATACAGGTATATACGACAAATATAACGCTTTTTTTCAAACTTTCTTGTTATCTTCGGCGTCGCGACGACACTTTTAGGAGTCGGAACCTTTTTTCGCGCCGGAGGCGGTTCGGTTTTGGCCCCATCCGACTTGTTCGTATCTTCGGCGCCGCAACGGCGCTTTCAGGAGGTCGGAACGTTTTGCCAGATTGCCCGCGATCCGGTTTTGAAACCATCCTGCATTTTTCGTATCTTTGGTGCCGTAACGGCACTTTCAGGAGGTCGGAACGTTTTGTCAGATTGCCCGCAATCCGGTTTTGGAACCGTCCTGCATTTTTCGTATCTTTGCAAAGGATTAATCCTTACGACATGGCATTTTTCGATATTTTCAAAAAGAAACAGGATACGCCGCCCACCGGGGAGCAGGCGCAGAAACAGCAGGAGGAGCTCTCCGCCGGGCTGGAAAAAACCAAAACAGGGCTTTTCTCGAAACTGGCGCGCGCCGTGGCGGGCCGGTCGACGATCGACGCCGGGGTACTCGACGACCTCGAAGAGGTGCTCATCTCGTCGGACGTGGGCGTGGAGACGACCGTGAAGATCATCCGCCGCATCGAGGAGCGCGTGGCCCGGGACAAGTACATGAACGCCTCGGAGCTGCAATCTATCCTGCGCGGGGAGATCGCGACGCTGATGGAGGATGCGCACGGCTCGTCGGAGAATTTCGGGCTCGACGCCACCGAAGGTCAGCCCTACGTGGTGATGGTCGTGGGCGTCAACGGCGCCGGCAAGACCACGACCATCGGCAAACTGGCTGCGCAGCTCGGCAAGGCGGGCCGGAAGGTCTGGATCGGCGCGGCGGACACGTTCCGCGCGGCGGCCATCGACCAGTTGCAGGTGTGGGCCGACCGCGCCGGGGCGACGATGATCCGTCAGCAGATGGGTTCCGACCCCGCATCGGTGGCTTTCGACACGCTCACCTCGGCCAAGGCCAACGGAGCCGACGTGGTGCTGATCGACACCGCCGGACGCCTGCACAACAAGGTGGGCCTGATGAACGAGCTGACGAAAATCCGCAACGTCATGGGCAAAGTGATTCCCGGCGCGCCGCACGAGGTGATGCTCGTGCTCGACGGATCGACGGGACAGAACGCCTTCGAGCAGGCGAAGCAGTTCACGCAGGCCACGCAGGTCACCTCGCTCACGATCACCAAGCTCGACGGCACGGCCAAGGGCGGCGTGGTGATCGGCATCAGCGACCAGTTCCACATCCCGGTGCGCTATATCGGCATCGGCGAAGGCATCGACCAGCTGCGCATCTTCGACCGGAAGGAGTTCGTCAACGCATTGTTCGGCCATGAAAAAAATTAACGTCATAACGCTCGGCTGTTCGAAGAACACCGTCGACAGCGAGCATCTGATGGCACGGCTCGCCGCCGCCGGATACGAGGTCCTCTTCGACAGCGACCGCACCGACGCCAAGGTCGTGGTGATCAACACCTGCGGATTCATCGGCGACGCCAAGCAGGAGTCGATAGACATGATTCTGCGCGCCGCGGCGGCCAAGCAGGCCGGAAAGATCGAACGGCTGTTCGTCGTGGGATGCCTCTCGGAACGCTACGCCGACGAACTGCGGGCCGAGATTCCCGAGGTGGACGACTATTTCGGCGCACGCACGTGGGACGGCATCGTCCGTGCACTGGGAGCCTCGGAGGACCCGGCGCTGGCCACCGAACGCCGTCTGACGACCCCGAAACACTACGCCTACCTGAAAATTTCGGAAGGCTGCAACTGGAAATGCGGCTACTGCGCCATTCCGCTCATCCGCGGCGCACACGTCTCCGTCCCGATGGAGGAGCTGGAGGAGGAGGCCCGCAAGCTGGCCGGGCAGGGCGTCCGGGAGCTGATGGTCATCGCGCAGGACACGACCTACTACGGCATCGACCTCTACGGCCGGCGGATGCTCGCCGAGCTGCTGCGCCGCCTGTGCCGCATCGACGGCATCGAATGGATCCGGCTCCACTACGCCTACCCCGCCGGGTTCCCCGACGAGGTGATCGAGGCGATGGCCTCGGAGCCGAAAATCTGCAAGTACCTCGACATTCCGTTCCAGCACATTTCCGATGCACAGCTCGCGTCGATGCACCGCCGCCACACTAAGGCCGAGGCCATGGAACTGATCGGCCGCCTGCGCGGGGCGATCCCCGACCTGGCGCTGCGCACGACGCTGCTGGTGGGTTATCCGGGCGAGACGGAGGCCGATTTCGAAGAACTGCTGGCGTTCGTGCGCGAGGTGCGTTTCGAACGGCTGGGCGTCTTCCCCTACTCGGAGGAGGAGGGAACCTGGTCAGCCGAAAACCTCCGCGACGACATTCCCGAAACGATCAAGCAGCAACGCGCGGAGCGCGTAATGGCCTTACAGAACGAGATTTCGCTCGAAAACAACCGCCGCCGCGTGGGGCGCACCGAACGGGTGATCATAGATTCGCGTCAGGGCGACTGGTATGTCGGCCGCACGCAGTACGATTCGCCCGAAGTGGACCAGGAGATCCTGATTCCCGCCTCGGAACGCCGCCTGCTGCGCGGGCACTTCTACGACGTGACGGTCACCTCGGCCGCCGACTACGACCTCTACGGGGAGATTGCCGCAAAATAATTTTTTGCTTTTTTGCGTTTTTTTCGTACCTTTGAAAAGTAAACCGGAACTTTACCCGAAAGTCATGGCCGACAAGAGCGTGATAACGAACATCGAAGCCCGCGTGCGGCAGCTGATCGACGACCACAAAAGGCTGTCGGACCTTTGTGCGGAACTGACCGCACAGCGCGACACGCTCCGCTCCGAGAAACGCACGCTCGAAGAGCGCGTCCGGGAGCTGGATGCCGAACTGGCGCGCATGCAGCTGACCGAAGGGCTTGCGGGCGGAGGCCGTAACCGGGAAAAAGCGCGGGCGCGCGTCAACCGTCTTATGCGGGAGGTGGACAAGTGCATCGCGCTGCTGGGCCAGCCGCTGGCGGCCCCGACGACGCAGGAGGCCGAATAAACGGCCCCGGGAAAAACGGCCGGAAGGCCGGAGAAGAGGACGACGGAATAAACGAAACGAAAAAATGGCAAAACAGGCAATAACCCTCAAAATAGCAGGCAAAAGCTATCCGTTCAACATCGAGAGCGGGAAGGAGGAGATGTACCGGCTTGCCGAACGGGAGGTGAACAGCTACCTCGCGCTGATAAAACAACAGAATATCAAGAACTGGAACGACCAGGACTACCTGTCGATGACCGCGCTGAAATTCGCCATCGCGAACGTCGGAATGCGGCAGAGCCGGGAGGTGGACGACGAAGACCTCCGACAGCTCGAAAAAATCGGCACGGAAATAGATGCGTATCTGAACGACCCGAAAAAGTAACCGGCCGAAGGCCTCCGCAGACGGAAGGCCGCGAGGGGGGGGGAAAGGGCGGAAACCGCCCGGAACGACACGCACCGTTCGAAAAACGTTCTTTTACATACAAGAATCTACCCGCATAGATTCCTTATAGCTTTGCGAAACTGAACATTTACTAAATTGGGGCAACTCAAGGCGTTTCAAAATCAGGCCTTACCACCCTCACGGGGAGTACGTTACGGCGTACCGTTGGAAGATTGCGATTGTCGGAGCCCCCACACATGACTGATCGGCAGATTCGTCAAACAAGATTAAGGAATCCTATGCGGTTTTTTTATGGCTACAATTAAAACCCTAATTAATAACTAAAAACAAACAAGCAAAGACCCATGTATAGTATCATTTTGGCTGCCTCAATCTCTGCCGTGGTCGCCGTCGCAATCTACGCGGTCGTAACGAACCTCGTGATCAAGACGTCGATCCGCAAGCGCCGCGAAGCCGCCGTCAAGGAGGCTGAAGCCGAGGGAGAGATGATCAAGAAGGAGCGCATCCTTCAGGCAAAGGAAAAGTTCATACAGCTCAAGAGCGAATACGACCGTCAGGTCAACGAGCGCAACCAGAAAATCGCCCAGAGCGAGCAGCGCGCCAAGCAGATCGAGCAGAACCTGCAAAACCAGCAGCGCGAACTGGAAAACAAACTCCGCGAGAACGACCGTCTGAAAGAGCAGATGCAGAACCAGCTGCAAATCCTCGAACACAAGAAGGAGGAGGTCGACCAGATGCAGCGCGAACAGAACGCACGCCTGGAGCAGATCTCGGGCATGAGTTCCGAAGACGCCAAGAACATCCTGATCGAGAACATGAAGGCCGAGGCCAAGACCGAAGCCGCCGCCTACATCAACGAAACGGTCGAAGAGGCCAAACTGACCGCCACGAAAGAGGCCAAACGCATCATCGTGGCGTCGATTCAGCGCGTGGCGACCGAGACGGCCATCGAAAACGCCGTGACGGTGTTCAACATCGAGAGCGACGAGGTCAAGGGCCGCATCATCGGCCGCGAGGGCCGCAACATCCGCGCCCTGGAGGCCGCAACGGGCATCGAGATCATCGTCGACGACACCCCCGAGGCCATCATCCTCTCGGGCTTCGATCCCGTACGCCGCGAAATCGCGCGTCTGGCCCTGCACCAGCTCGTCACCGACGGCCGCATCCACCCCGCACGCATCGAGGAGGTGGTCGCCAAGGTTCAGAAGCAGATCGAGGAGGAGATCGTCGAGGTCGGCAAGCGCACGACGATCGACCTGGGAATCCACGGACTGCACCCCGAACTGATCCGCATGATCGGCAAGATGAAATACCGTTCGTCCTACGGACAGAACCTGTTGCAGCATGCCCGTGAAACGGCGAACCTCGCAGGCATCATGGCCTCGGAGCTGGGTCTCAACCCCAAGATCGCCCGCCGGGCAGGCCTGCTGCACGACATCGGCAAGGTGCCCGACGACGAACCGGAACTGCCGCATGCAATCATCGGCATGAAACTCGCCGAGAAGTTCAAGGAGAAGCCCGAGGTCTGCAACGCCATCGGCGCCCACCACGACGAGGTGGAGATGACCTCGCTCATCGCCCCGATCATCCAGGTCTGCGACGCCATTTCGGGCGCACGCCCCGGAGCGCGCCGCGAAGTGGTGGAGAGCTACATCAAGCGTCTGAAGGAGATGGAGGACATCGCCCTGTCATACCCCGGCGTCGTCAAGACCTATGCCATTCAGGCCGGCCGCGAACTGCGCGTGATCGTCGGCGCCGACAAGCTTTCGGATCAGGAATCGGAAGGACTTTCGCACGATATCGCCAAGAAGATTCAGGACGAAATGACCTATCCCGGTCAGGTGAAGATCACCGTCATCCGCGAGACACGGGCCGTTTCCTACGCAAAATAACCGTCACGACCCGGGTACGCCATCCGGCAGCGTCCGGCAATCCCAAGTCCCTCCCCTGATAAGGAGGGACTTTTCATGCGCACACGTCCCGCCGACGCTGCGGATGAAAATGAAACCGCAGGGCAGGAGGGTTATTCAGAGACTTTTCATACCTTTACATCCATGAACAAGGAACTCGAACGATATATCGAACGGGAAATCATTCCCAGATACGAAGATTTCGACGCCGCGCACCGCACGGACCACGTCCGGACGGTCATTGCGCAGAGCCTTGAGCTGGCTGCACATTACGACGCGGACGCCGACATGGTTTACACCGTCGCCGCCTATCACGACACGGGTCTCGCAAACGGCCGCGAACGGCACCACATCGACGCCGGACGCATTCTTGCGGCCGACACCGAACTGCGCCGCTGGTTCTCCGAAGAACAGATCGCGGTGATGCGCGACGCCGTGGAGGACCACCGCGCCTCGTCGGACGGCGAACCCCGCACCATTTACGGCCGGATCGTGGCCGAGGCCGACCGGGTGATCGACCCCGAAACGATCATCCGCCGCACCGTGCAGTACGGGCTGGCGCACTGTCCGGAACTGGACCGCGAGGAGCAGTATGCCCGTTGTCTCGCACATTTGCAGCAGAAATACGCCGAAGGCGGTTACCTGCGGCTCTGGATCGCAGAGTCGGAAAACGCCCGGCGGCTCGAAGAACTGCGCGGCGTGATCCGCGACCCGCAACGGCTGCGGAAGATGTTCGACGCGGCGTTCGACACGGAGACCGCGGAGTAAATCCCGGGCGCCCCGCGCAACACCGGGCAAGAAAACCTTTTGCAGAGACCGCGCCGCACAGCGCCCTGCAAAACGACCCGTTCCCGAACCAGCCCGCCTCCGGACCGGCCCGCAAAAAAATCCCGGACGCCTTTTGCCGGCATCCGGGATTTGCGTTCGAAACGACGCGGAGTCTACTCGGTATCGTGCGGGAAATATTTCATGTACTGCACGCGCTGGTAGAAATCGCCCTCCGAGGAGCCGTAATCCATGCGTCCGCGGAATTCGTCGAGCGACTCGAAACCCTGGCGGGCGGCCCACGCGTCGATGAACCGGTTCATCTCCCCGATCACCTCGTAGCCGTATTTGTGGATCGCCGTGCAGACCTGCACCGCCGCCGCTCCGCAAAGCAGCGACTTGACCGCGGCGGCCCCGTCGTGGACGCCGGTCGAAACGGCGATGTCCAGCTGCGGGAGCGCATGGGCGCACAACGCCGTGCTGCGCAGGACGTTGCGCAGTTCGCCCGGCTCGCTGAACGGATCGCCGTTCACCAGGCACATCTTCTCGATGTCGATGTCCGGCTCGAAAAAGCGGTTATAGAGCACCAGTCCGCCGGCCCCGCGGCCCAGCAGCGCGTCGCCGACCGACAGTACGTTCGTAAGGCGCATCGGCAGCTTCACCGACACGGGAATCGTCACCTCGGCGACAACCTTGCGCACGATGCCGGCATAGTGGCTCTCTATCTCCTGCGCCGAGGCCCGACGATCTGTCGGAAGCAGGAAGATATTCAGCTCCAATGCCGAAGCGCCGGCCTGCTGCATGGCCGCGGCATATTCGATCCACGCGTCGCCCGCGCCGGCGCAGTTGATGCTGCCGATGACGGGAATGCCCGTCTTGGCGGCATCGGAAACCAACTCCAGCAACTCCGCCTTATAGGCTTCACCCAGATAGCGTTCGAGGTATTCCCCGGCGTCGCCGTAACCTTCCATACGGTCGAGCGAGGCGGCCTGACGGTAAATCTGCTCCTCGAAAATTGATTTCAGCACCACGGCGCCCGCACCGTTGCGCACGCACTGTTCGATGTTGGACACCGTGGCCGTATAGGGCGAACTGCTGACCACGACGGGACTCGAAAGGTCGAGTCCGAGGTATTTTGCTTTCATAAAAAGAGCTTTTTATAGTTACTAATCGCTTTCACGGCCGGGACTGGCCCGGCTCAGGCGGCTGTTCGGCACAGCCCCGCCGCAGCGGATTAAACGAACGGAATCTTCACCACTTCGGCGCGGAGGGGTTTCTCGCGCACGACGACGGCGATTTCCGTTCCTGCCTTGGCGTATTCGGGCGTCACGTAGCCCAATCCGAAACCGACCTTCATGCAGGGCGACATCGTACCCGAAGTGACATGGCCGATCCGCGTGCCGTCGGGTGCGGCGATCTCGTAGCCGTGGCGCGGAATGCCGCGGTCGATCATCTTGAATCCCACCAGCCTGCGGGTCACGCCCTCGGCCTTCTGCTTCTCCAGCAGGGGGCGGTCGATGAACTCCTTGCCCTCGGCGAATTTGGTGATCCAGCCCAGTCCGCCTTCGAGCGGCGAGGTGGTGTCGTCGATGTCGTTGCCGTAGAGGCAGAAGCCCTTCTCCAGACGCAGCGTATCGCGCGCGCCCAGACCGATATTCTTGAGTCCGAACTCTTCGCCGGCCTCCCAGAGCGCTTTCCAGAGTTTGTCGCCGTCTTCGTTGGCCGCGTAAATCTCGCAGCCGCCCGATCCGGTATAGCCCGTGATCGAAAGGATGGCGTCGCAGCCTGCGACCTTCATCTTTTTGAAGGTGTAGTACTCCATCTCCTCGACCGGCTCGTCGCACATCTTCTGCACGATCTTCATGGCCAGAGGTCCCTGCACGGCGAGCTGGCAGATTTCGTCCGAAGCGTTGTAAAGCTCCTTGCCGTGGCCCGCCTCCATGCCGAAGGCCTTTCCCTCGGCGCAGATATGCTTCCAGTCCTTGTCGATATTGGCGGCGTTGACGCAGAGCATGTAGGTTTCGGCGTCGACGCGGTAAACCAGGATGTCGTCGACGATGCCCCCGCGGCCGTTGGGCATGCAGGTGTACTGCACCTTGCCGTCGAAGAGCTTCGAAACGTCGTTGGTCGTGATGCGTTGCAGCAAATCGAGCGCCCGGGGACCCTTGACCCAGATTTCGCCCATGTGGCTCACGTCGAAGACCCCGGCGCCGTTGCGCACGGCCATGTGCTCGTCGTTGATGCCCGTGAATTCGATGGGCATGTTGTATCCCGCGAATTCGGCCATCTTGGCGCCCGCGGCGATGTGGTACTTGGTGAATACGGTGGTTTTCATATGTAACGAGTGTTTGATGCAGGCTTCATGTATTCAAAATTCCTCCGAAATCTCCCGTTGGAAAGAGAGACTTGCAGCACAACAAATCATTCCGAACGGCGCTTCACGCCCAGGCGCGGACAGCGGTGGAACTCCTTCGTGCGGTCGAACAGGTAGCGGTAGGTGGTGTGCACCTTGTGGCGCGTAGCACAGACGTAGGTCTCGATCATGCGGTTCATCACGGGGTTGAAATCGCCGATCCACGCCAGCTCCATCGACTTGTAGGGATTCTTCGTCCGCTCGAGGAACTGCCAGTACTTGACCATGATGGCCGACTCGACGCCCTTGCCGTGGAACTCCGGCGTGATGCCGAAGATGATGCCGAAAATGCGGTCGCACGACTTGCGCACCTTCAGGTCCCACATCAGCCGCAGCTTCTGCCGCAAGCCGAATTTGCCGTTGAATTTGCCGATCAGGCGGTTTAGGTCGGGAACGGTGATGAAAAATCCGATCGGTTCTTCGTTGAAATAGGCGAAGAAAATGATGTTGGGGTCGATGATCGGTTTCATCTCCCGGACCATCTCCAGCGCCTCCTCCTGCGTCATCGGCTTGACGCCCGAGAACAAGGCCCACGCCTTGTTGTAAATGACGCGAAAACTCTCGGCGGCCTCCTCCAGATTGTTCATGTCGATGTTCTCGACCCGGTAACCCGGCACGGTGTAGAGACGCTCGGCGCGGGCGAAAATCTGCTTGTTGGCCTCCGAATCGTTCACCCGCCAGATAAAACTGTGCTGATTGAAATAATTCTTAAAACCATAGTTTTCGAACAACTCCTTGTAATAGGGCGGATTGTAGGGATTCTTGTAGAGGGGCTGGAATTCGTAGCCCTCGACCAGCAGCCCCCACCAGTCGCGCCGCTGTCCGAAGTTGATCGGGCCGTCCATGGCCTCCATGCCGCGGCTGGCCAGCCACATGCGCGAGGCTTCGAACAGCATGTCGGCGACCTGCTGGTCGTCGATCGACTCGAAGAACCCGCAGCCGCCCGTGGGCTGCTCCTCGATCGAAGCCTTCTCGCGGTTGTAGAACGCCGCGATGCGGCCGACAAGCTCGCCCCGGGCGTCGCGCGCCACCCAGCGGATGGCCTCGCCGTCGGCGAAAAGTTCGTTTTTCGACGGGTTGAAAACCTCGAGGACATCCACGTCCAGCGGGCAGACCCAGTTGCGGTTTCCCTTATAGATTCGTTTCGGAAAGTCCAGCCACTCGCGCTCCAGGGCGGGAGTGGTGACCTCCTGCAGGGTATATTTCTCCTTGTTCATCTTGTCTTGCGGTTATTTTCAGCGTTTCCGATTTCAAAGGTAACAATTTTTTCCTTATTTTTGTTGGTAGAACAAATTTAGCATCCGAATGAACAAAAGCCTGGAACAATACATGCCCGACGGGAGCAAACTCCCCTACCGCTTCATGAAATACCGCATCCACAAAATCCTGCTCGTATGTTGCAGCTACGACGGGTACATCCTGGAGGAGGACGGGCACATCGAGTCGCAGATCAACCAGGAGTACATCGACCTCAACATGTCGAACCCGCCGTCGCTGACGCGCGTCAGCTCGACCGCCGAGGCGCTGGAGGCGCTGGACCGGGACGATTCGTTCGATTTCATCCTCACGATGTACAACGTCGGCGAACCCGACGTTTTTTCGTTCGCCAAGATCGTCAAGGAGCGGCACCCCAACACCCCCGTGGCGCTGCTGACCTCCTTTTCGAAGGATATTTACCGCCGCATCGAGGAGCAGGACCGCTCGGGACTGGACTACATCTTCTCGTGGCACGGCAACACGGAACTGATCATCGCCATCATCAAACTGATCGAGGACAAGATGAACGCCGACGAGGACATCCGCGAAGGGGGCGTGCAGGCCATCCTTCTGGTCGAGGACTCGATCCGCTTCTATTCCACCTATTTACCGGAGATCTACAAACTGCTGCTGCTGCAAAACACCGAATTCCTGAAGGACGCCTTCAACGAGCAGCAGCAGGTGCTGCGCAAACGCGCGCGCCCGAAAATCCTGCTGGCGCGCTGCTACGAGGAGGCCGTGGAACTGTACGAGCGTTACAAGAAAAACCTGCTGGGCGTGATCTCCGACGTGGGGTTCGTACTCCGCCGCAACGACCCGCCCGAGAGCGAGAAACTCGACGCCGGCATCGACCTCTGCCGCCGCATCCGGGAGGATAACCCGCTGATGCCCGTACTGTTGCAGTCGTCGCAGGTGGCTTTCGGCAAACAGGCCGCGGAGCTGGGTGCGGGATTCATCGCCAAGAACTCCAAGACGCTGCTCTCGCAGCTGCACGACTACATCGCCAAAGAGTTCGCCTTCGGCGACTTCGTTTTCAAGGACCCAGACACGGGCGCCGAGATCGGCCGCGCGAAGGACCTGACGCAGATGCAGCAGATGATCGCCACGATCCCCGACCGGGCGTTCGAATACCACACCTCGCAGAATCACCTCTCGAAATGGCTCTACTCGCGGGGACTGTTCCCGCTGGCGTCGTCGATCCGCCAGTATAACAAGAGCCACTTCTCGTCGGTCGAAGAACACCGCCGCGTGCTGGTAGGACTCATCCGCGACTACCGCACGCTGCTCGGGCAGGGCGTCGTGGCGCGTTTCGACACCGAGACCTACTCCGACGCCGTGGCCTTCGCGCGCATCGGCGAGGGTTCGCTCGGCGGCAAGGCCCGCGGCTTGGCGTTTATGAACTCGATGCTTATGAAACACCGCCAGTACGACAAGCACGAAAACGTGCGCATCATGATCCCGCGGTCGGTGGTCATCGCCACGGAGTTCTTCGACGACTTCATCCGCCACAACGGACTGAAATACATCATCTCGCAGGATTTTTCCGACGAGGAGATCCTCTCGGAATTCGTCAGCTCGGTACTCCCGTTCCGGTTGCGCGAGGCGCTGAAAAGCTACATCCGCACCGTGCGCACGCCGCTGGCCATCCGCTCGTCGTCGAAGCTCGAAGACTCGCACTACCAGCCCTTCGCCGGCATCTACTCGACCTACATGATCCCCTACGTCGACAACGAGGACCAGATGCTGCGCCTGCTGCTCAAGGCGGTCAAAAGCGTCTACGCCTCGGTCTATTTCGCGGCGTCGAGGGCCTACATCCAGTCGTCGCAGAACCTCATCTCGGAGGAGAAGATGGCCGTGATCATCCAGGAAGTGTGCGGCACGGAGCAGGACGGGCTGTACTTCCCCACCTGTTCGGGCGTGGCCCGCTCGATCAACTACTACCCCATCGGCGACGAACGCCCGGAGGACGGCGTCTGCAACATCGCCATGGGCCTGGGCAAACTGGTCGTGGACGGCGGACGCACGCTGCGCTTCTCGCCCCGCTACCCGCAGAAGGTGCTCCAGACCTCGACGCCCGAACTGGCGCTGCGCGACACGCAGAACGAGGTGCTCGCCCTGAGCCTGCGGCCCGAGGAGTTCCGCACGTCGATCGACGACGCGGTGAACCTGCGCCGGCTGGGACTCACCCAGATCGGCGGCTTCCGCAACTCGAAATTCGTCTGCTCGGTCTGGGACCGCGAGAACGAACGCATCTCCGACAGCCCGTTCGACCAGGGACGCAAGGTCATCACGTTCAACAACATCCTCAAGTACAACACCTTCCCGCTGGCCGAAATCATCTCGGACATCCTCACGATGGGCGCCGAGGAGATGCGCTGTCCCGTGGAGGTGGAATTCGCCGTCAACATGGACGTGGCGCCCGGACAGCGGCAGGTTTTCAACCTGTTGCAGATCCGTCCGATCATCGACAACCAGGACAACCGGTCCATCGACTGGAACGAGGTCGACGCCTCCCGCGCGCTGATCTACGGCGAGCAGGCCCTCGGCATCGGGCAGATGACCGACATCGCCGACATCATCTATGTGAAATCCGAGGCCTTCGACTCGCTCTCGACCGAGAAGATCGCCGAAGAGTTGCTGACGCTCAACAACCGCATGCGCGACCAGGGGCGGCCGTACATCCTCGTGGGACCCGGCCGCTGGGGCTCCTCGGACCCGTTCCTCGGGGTTCCGGTCAAGTGGAACCACATCTCCGAGGCCAGGGTGATCGTCGAATGCGGCATCGAAAAGTTCGACGTGGAGCCTTCGCAGGGCACGCACTTCTTCCAGAACGTCACCTCGCTGGGCGTGGGTTACCTGACGATCAACCCCTTCCGCGGCGACGGCCTCTTCCGCGAAAAGGAACTCGACGCCCGACAGGCGCTGTACGACGGAACGTACCTGCGGCAGGTGCGCTTCGACAGCCCGCTGTGGGTCTGCATCGATGGGCGTTCGAACAAAGGCATGGTACGCGAGGGGAAAAACGATTAGGATTTTAAATAAATTTCCCCGAAAAGATTACAATCTGTCGGAAATATTTTTATATTTGTGAAAAGATAGAATCCGAACAGGAGATGCAAACCAACCAAAAACCGATAGAGCTATGAACGTTAACAAAATTATGGCGGAACTCGAGCGCAAGCACCCCGGCGAAAGCGAATACCTGCAAGCCGTGCGCGAAGTTCTGATGACCGTGGAGGATGCTTACAACCAGCACCCGGAATTCGAGGCAAACCGCATCGCCGAACGCATCGTGGAACCCGACCGAACCTTCACGTTCAAGGTCGTATGGGTCGACGACAAGGGCGACGTGCAGGTGAACACGGGCTACCGCGTGCAGTTCAACAACGCCATCGGCCCCTACAAGGGCGGACTGCGCTTCCACCCCTCGGTGAACCCCTCGATCCTGAAGTTCCTCGGTTTCGAGCAGATCTTCAAGAACGCGCTGACGACCCTCCCGATGGGCGGCGCGAAGGGCGGTTCGGATTTCAACCCCAAAGGCAAGTCGGACCGTGAGGTGATGCGCTTCTGCCAGGCCTTTATGACCGAACTGTGGCGTCACATCGGTCCGCAGACCGACGTTCCGGCAGGCGACATCGGCGTCGGCGGACGCGAAATCGGCTATCTCTACGGCATGTACCGCAAGCTGGCCCAGGAGAACACCGGCGTGCTGACGGGCAAGGGCATGACCTACGGCGGTTCGCTGATCCGTCCCGAGGCGACGGGCTTCGGAGCCGTCTATTTCCTGCGTCAGATGCTCGAAAAGGCCGGCATGGACATCAAGGGCCAGACCATCGCCATCTCGGGCTTCGGCAACGTGGCCTGGGGCGCGGCGACGAAGGCCACGGAACTGGGCGCCAAGGTGGTGACGATCTCGGGTCCCGACGGATACATCTACGATCCTGCGGGTCTCGACGCCGAGAAGATCGCCTACATGCTCGAACTGCGCGCGTCGAACAACGACGTGGTGGAACCCTACGCCAAGAAGTTCCCCGGCTCGCAGTTCTTCGCGGGCAAGAAACCGTGGGAGGTCAAGGTGGACATCGCCATGCCGTGCGCCACGCAGAACGAGCTGGACGGCGAGGACGCCAAACGGCTGCTGGCCAACGGCGTGAAGGTCGTGGCCGAGGTTTCGAACATGGGCTGCCGCCCGGAGGCCATCGACGCCTTCATCGCGGCGAAGATTCCCTACGGACCGGGCAAGGCCGTGAACGCCGGCGGCGTGGCCACGTCGGGTCTCGAAATGACGCAGAACTCGCAGAAACTCAACTGGACGGCCGAGGAGGTCGACGCCAAGTTGCACCAGATCATGTCGTCGATCCACCACGCCTGCGTGGAGTACGGCACCGAGAAGGACGGCTACCTCAACTACATGAAGGGCGCGAACATCGCGGGCTTTATGAAAGTCGCCAAGTCGATGGTCGAGCAGGGAGTGCTGTAAAATAAATAGCACGAACGAAAGGCGGAGCTGTCGACAGCTCCGCCTTTTTTGTATTTTTAGAAAATATATGCCTTATTAATTGCATTTCTGAATATTATTATGTACATTTTACTCATCATTCTTTAAATATTAAGCCTTATGAAAATAATTGTTACGCTTTTATCCTTGGCATTAGCCACTGGAGCATTGTTTTCATCATGCTCAAAAACGGAGTTGGGAGAAGTGACGCCTCCAGAAACCAAAGTTCCGGGCGAAGATGAAATTTCGCCACGGTTTACTTCAAATAATCTAACGTACGCTGAAGCTATAGATTTTGTACAACCCTTTTTAGAACGAGAACCAGAGTTTCGCTTTGCAAAAATATTTGATCGTGAACCTGGTTATTACATTCAATATAATGGATCATTCTGCTCATCAAAAGGACCTTCTGGGATTTGTTTCAGAGGTATTTCATGTTCTGCAATAAGACGTGAAGGAAAGCCTTTTATAATTTATTCATCAAGTCCCAGTTGGCGTAGTGATATCAATTCATTGAGTGCAAGGCTGAAAACGGCTGAAGATATATATGAAATAATGGCTGATGGCAGTAGAAATATTGTCGGCAGAACATATAAATATGAAACAAATTGCAGAAGCGAATGTTGGCTTTCGGTAAGTGCAGAAAGCGTCCCCAACTTTGAGGCAATAGTATATCAAGACTGGCCCAATTAATTATTAGTCATCTTTTCGAAATGCGTCCTTACCTCTTAATCGCCTGCCTCGCGCTGTCGTCGTGCGCCGCCTCGCAATGTCCACTGCTCTACATGAACAGAACCCGCGGCGGAGCGCCGTGTTATTTCACCGACGAATACGGCCACGCCGTTTTCGGGAATGCCCGTTACGAAGATGCCCGGCAGTTTATCGGCGACCGGGCCGCCGTACGGCTCAACGGCAAATGGGGGTTCATCGACCCCTCGGGCGCAACGGCCGTCCCCCTGCAATACGACTGGTGCGGCAGTTTCGGGGAATACGGGTTCGACAAGAGCGTCGCGATGGTCAAAAACGAAGTCGACAAATTCAAAGTGCCGATTCTCTCGGATTGCCCAACGGCCCTGATCGACCGGAAAGGCAACCGGGTCACGCCGTTCTACGGGTTCATCTTCCCGGTCCGGGACAAGGTGGCGTTCGTGAACGACGGTCGCACGGATTTCGCGGACACCCGGTTGCAGAACCTGGGCTTCGCCGACGGGAAATGGGGCTGCATCGATCCGAAAGGCCGCCTCGTCGTGCCGTGCGTCTATGAGCTGGCGTACCTGCTCATAGCCACCCCCGGATTCACAATCGTCCGGCGCGACGGCAAGTGGGGCGTGCTGAACGACCGCGGCCGACCGATCGTCCCGTGCGTCTACGACGCTGTTTATTACAAAGAAGGGCATACCGTTATCGACACGCAGGCCGACACGGCAGAAGCCGGAAAGAGCGTCGCGGCTCCGAACGGCGGTTTCCGGGAAAAACTGCTCTATATGCAGAAAGAGGGCGAAACAGAGATTTTCACCGAGAAAGGCCGACGGGTGCGCGGTCAATAAACGCCGCGGCCAATAAATAAAAAAAGCCAATCCCCGGCGGGGATTGGCTTTTTCGGTATCGGCTTTAGAAACCAGCCGGATGGAAGCGCAGGAGCGGCACGGAAACGCCGCCGCCCACGCCCCTGAAACCCGTTTTACAAACGGGCCTTGATGGCTTTCGAAGCCTCCTCGTAGCCGGGTTTGTCCAGCAGGGCGAACATGTTCTTCTTGTAGGCCTCGACGCCCGGCTGGTCGAAGGGATTCACGCCCAGCATATAGCCGCTGATGCCGCAGGCCTTCTCGAAGAAGTACAGCAGGCCGCCGATCACGCTCTCCGAGATTTCGGGAATCTCGATGCGGATGTTCGGCACGCCGCCGTCCACGTGGGCCAGCTGAACGCCCAGCTCGGCCATGCGGTTGACCTCCGAAATGCGCTTCCCGGCCAGGAAGTTCAGCCCGTCGAGGTTCTCCCCGTCAGCCTCGATCAGCACTTCGGCGGCGGGTTTGGCCACCGAAATGATCGTCTCGAACAGGGTGCGCTCGCCGTCCTGGATATACTGGCCCATCGAGTGCAGGTCGGCCGTCAGCGTGACGCTCGCCGGGAAGATGCCCTTGCCCTGCTTGCCCTCGCTCTCGCCGTAGAGCTGTTTCCACCACTCGTTGATATATTGCAGTTTAGGCTCGTAGGAACCCAGAATCTCGATCTTCTTGCCTCCGTCGTAGAGGATGTTGCGCACGGCGGCGTAGACGGCTGCCGGATTCTCCTTGAAAGCGACGCCTTCGGCCGTGGCCTTCTCCATCTCCTGCGCACCGCGGACGAGGGCCGCGATGTCCACACCGGCGACGGCCAGCGGCAGCAGCCCCACGGGGGTCAGCACCGAGAAGCGTCCGCCCACATCGTCGGGAATGACGAACGTCGGGTATCCCTCCTGCGTGGCGAGCGTCTTCAACGCCCCGCGCGCCTTGTCGGTGATGGCCACGATGCGCTCCGCAGCCTCCTTCTTGCCGTAACGCTTCTCGATCTCGGCCTTTATGAGGCGGAACGCGATGGCCGGCTCGGTCGTCGTGCCCGACTTCGAAATCACGATGGCGGCGATCGAATGCTCCTTCAGCGCGGCGAGCAGTTCGGCGGTGTAATCCTCCGAAATGTTCTGTCCGGCGAAAATGACCGTGGGGTCCTTCTGCTCCTTGTGCAGCAGTTTGAAGGGGTCGCTCATGGCTTCGAGCACGGCCTTGGCGCCGAGGTACGAGCCGCCGATGCCGATGCAGACGACCACGTCGGCCTTCGAGCGCAGTTTCGCAGCCTCCTTCCGGATGGCGTCGATCTCGTTCTCCGAAATCGAGGAGGGGAGGTGCACCCAACCCAGAAAATCGTTGCCGGCGCCTTTGCCCGAATGCAGCAGGGCATTGGCTGTCTGCGCTTTGGCCTCGATGTCGGCGGAAATTTCAATGCCCGTCTTGGCAATGTCCAATTTCACATTTTTCATCATATCGCTAACTAAATTAATTTGGTTGTCAGTTCCTGCATGCACCTGCGCGCCGAGGCGCCCTCGTAGAGCACCCGGTAAACCATGTCGGCGATGGGCATGTCGACCCGGTGGCGGAAGTTGATGTGACGGATGCAGTCGGCCGCGAAATAGCCCTCGGCGACCATCGTCATCTCGTTCAGGGCGCTCTTGACGGTACAGCCGTGGCCGATGAGCAGCCCCAGCCGGCGGTTGCGGCTGTAAGTCGAATAGCAGGTCACCAGCAGGTCGCCCAGATAGGCCGAGACCTGCGTGTTGCGCTCATCGGGATAACTCTCCTCCAGGAAACGCGTCATCTCGCCCGCCGCATTGGCGATCAGCACGGCCAGAAAATTGTCGCCGTAGCCCAGCCCCACGGCGATGCCGACCGAAAGGGCGTAGATATTCTTGAGAATTGCGGCGTATTCGACGCCATAGAGATCCGCGGAATAGCTGAGGCGAATGTTCTCCCCGGCAAAGCGTTCGCCGATGCGCCGCGCGTTTTCGGGATCGGCGCAGACGACCGTGAGGTACGAAAGCTTGCCGCGCGAGACCTCCTCGGCGTGCGAAGGCCCGGTCACCAGCCCGATCTGCCTATACGACAGCCCGTAATGGTCGTGGATGTACTCCACGACGGTCTGATAGTCGCCCGGGACGATGCCCTTGATGGCCGAAACGACGAATTTGTCACGGAGCGGAACGGTCAGCGGGGCGAGGAAATCCTTGAGGTAGGCCGAAGGCGTGGCGAGGATCACGATGTCGGCGTCGCGCACCACGGCGTCGAGGTCGGAAGAGGGGGCGATGCTGTTGCGGTCGAACTCCAGATCGTTCAGATAGCGGGGATTGCGGCCGTCCGAGCACAGCGATTCGAGCACCTCGGGATTGCGGACATACCACCCTACGCGCCGGCCGTTGGCTGCAAGCAGTCCGACGATGGCCGTCGCCCAGCTTCCATAGCCGATGACCGCACAGCGGGCATCGGTTCCGATTTTGTATTCCATGCGGAGATTCAGTTTTTCCAGCACAAATGTAATTAAAAAAAATCAGAATAAAATACAAAAAGTTCCGGGGCTTTTTGCTACCTTTGTCGGGATATGTCATCCGCCGAAGCCCGAAGCGACGTTGCGGGTGCATATCGGATTGAGAATAAAGCATTTCACGAAACAGAACAGTTGGGTGTAAGAATATGGGAATTTTTTCATTGACACAGGAGTTGGCCATCGACCTCGGAACGGCCAACACGCTGATAATTTACAACGGAAAGGTCGTCGTCGACGAACCTTCGATCGTGGCGCTGGACGTCCACACGGGCAAGCTCGTGGCCATCGGCCAGCAGGCCCGCCAGATGCACGAGAAGACCAACCCGAACATCAAAACCATCCGTCCGCTCAAAGACGGCGTGATCGCCGACTTCAACGCCACGGAGTTGATGCTGCGCGGCATGATCAAGAAGGTCAAGACCTCGGGCAGCCTCTTCGCACCCTCGCTGCGCATGGTGATCTGCATTCCCTCCGGGTCGACCAACGTCGAAATACGCGCCGTGCGCGACTCGGCCGAACACGCCGGAGGACGCGAAGTCTACATGATCTACGAACCGATGGCCGCGGCGCTCGGCGCGGGTCTCGACGTGGAGGCCCCCGAAGGCAACATGGTCATCGACATCGGCGGCGGCACGTCGGAGATCGCCTGCATCTCGCTGGGGGGCATCGTCTGCTCGGAGTCGATCAACACCGCGGGCGACGTCTTCACCAACGACATCCAGAGCTACGTCCGCCAGCAGCACAACATCCGCATCGGCGAACGCACGGCCGAGGCGATCAAATGTTCGATCGGCGCCGCCGTTTCGGACCTGGAGCAGGAACCCGAGGACTTCGTCGTGACGGGTCCCAACATGCTGACCGCACTGCCCCAGACCGTGTCGCTCTCGTACAGCGAAATCGCCTACGCGCTGGAAAAGTCGCTCACGAAGATCGACGCGGCGCTGATGAAGGTGCTCGAATCCATGCCGCCCGAGCTGTACGCCGACATCGTGAAGAACGGCATCTACCTCGCCGGCGGCGGCGCGCTGATCAAGGGACTCGACCGGCGGCTGAACGAAAAGACCGGCATTCCGTTCCACATCGCCGAAGACCCGCTGCGGGCCATCGCCCGCGGAACAGGAATCGCGCTGAAGAATATCAACCGGTTCTCGTTCCTGATGAAGTGATTCTTGCGATAACGGCCGTCTTCCGCACGTCGTTCGCCGTCCGGTGCAGTCACATACCCGAGTATGCCCCTGCACCGCCGACTTCGCGAAGCCCGAAATACGGTTCGTTCCGACAAGAATCGGATAAATTGACAAATACGGATTGCGGGCCTTGGTCCGCAATCTTAAATTAAGGAACTGCTTTGCGCAAACTGTTCGAGTTCATACGAAGCATCTACGTCGTGGTGCTGTTCGTGGCGTTGGAGGTCGCGGCCATCAGCTACTACGCCCACTCCACCCACTACACCCAGGCCCGGCTGCTCGCACGGTCGAACCAGGTGGCGGGAGGCGTGCACGGATTTTTCGCGGGCATAAGGCGTTACTTCAGCCTCGGGCACGAAAACCGGCTACTGCTGGGCCGCGTCGCACAGCTCGAAGAGCGGCTCGCCCAGTACGAGGAGGCCGAAACCAACGCGCGGCTGGACAGCTATATGCAGGACATCGGCGAATCGAAATACCGCTTCGTCACGGCATCGGTCGTGGCCAACACGGTCAACCGGGCGCAGAACCTCATCACGCTCAACCGCGGACGTCAGGACGGCGTGGTCGAAGAGATGGCCGTCCTCTCGCCCGACGGCGCGATGGCCGGCTACGTCGTCGACTGCACGGAACGCTACGCCGTGGCGATGTCGGTGCTGAACACCTCGTTCCGGGCCAGCGGCAAGCTCGCCGACGCCGAATATTACGGCTCGATCTATTGGGACAGGCTGGACCAGAACGTGGTGATCCTCGGCGAGCTGTCGAAATACGCCGACCCGAAGCCCGGACAGGAGGTCGTGACGACCGGATTCTCGCAGTATTTTCCCGCCGACGTGCTGATCGGTTGGGTCGAGAGCGCCTCGCTCAACGAGACCCGCACGGCCTACACGGTACGGGTGCGGCTCGCAGCCGAAATGTCGCGGCTGAACGAAGTCGTGCTGGTCGGCAACCGCGACTTCTACGAAATCCGCAACCTGCAGCAAAGCGAACAAATCGAACAACACACCCGGAACGACTAAATGTACCGCACACTACCATATCTCGGACTTTTCGCGGCGGCGGCGCTGCTTCAGGTTTTCCTGTTCGACAACCTGACCATCAGCATCTACCTCAACCCGCTCGTATACATCGTCTTCATCGCCCTGCTGCCGCTCGACACGCCGCCCGCGGCAGTTCTGGGCGCCGGACTGGCGCTGGGCGTCACGATGGACTTCGCCATGGGCGCGGCGGGGATCAACACGATCGCCACGCTGCTGATCGCCTTCCTGCGCCCGACCCTCGCCGGCATGATCTGCGGCCGCGACAACGTCCGCGAAGGGGGCATCCCCTCGTCGGCGCGTCTGGGCGAACGAAAGCTCATCACCTACCTCGTGGCGCTGACGCTCGTGCATCACGCCGTATTCTTTTCGCTGGAGGCCCTTTCGTGGACCCACGCGCTCCATACGCTGCTGCGCATCGTCGTCAGCACGGCGGTATCGGCGGGCTTCATCTGGATCATCGCCCGCATCTTCACCGCCAAAATCCCCGTGCGCATATGAGAAACTCCGAGAGTTTCATGCGGATGCGCACCCTGCAAGTCATCGTCCTGCTGATCTTCGCGCTGATCGTCGGACGGCTGGCCTACATCCAGCTCTTCGATTCGCGCTACGACGATCTGGCGCGCGCCAACGTGCTGCGCCACGTCGTGCAGTACCCGCCGCGCGGCGAGGTCTTCGACCGCAACGGCGAATATCTGGTGCAGAGCCGCGAATGCTACGACCTAATGGTCATATCGAGCGAAATCGGCAAACAGGGCTTCGACACGGCCCGCATGTGCGACGTGCTGGGACTTTCGCGCGCCCGGCTCGAACGCGAACTGGCCAACGCGCGGATGCGTCCGCGGGCGCCGCGGCTGATTATGAACTACATCTCCAAGGAGGACAAACTGCGCTTCGACGAGTGCAACTTCCGGGGGTTCTACACCGTCTACCGCACCGTCCGCCGGTATCCCCGCGAAGTGGGCGGCAACCTGCTGGGGTATGTGAGCGAGGTGAACCCCGACTACCTGAAGCGCAACCCCGAATACAAGACGGGCGACTACGTAGGGATGAACGGCGTGGAGTCGGCCTACGAGCCGCAGCTCCGGGGCCGCAAGGGCGTCCGGATTCAGGAGATCGACACCCACGGGGCGATCAAGGGTTCCTACATGAACGGCCGCTACGACTCGGTTCCCGAACCGGGACGCTATCTGGTGAGCACCATCGACGCCCGCCTGCAACTGCTGGGCGAGGAGCTGATGCGCGGCAAGGTGGGAGCCGCGGTGGCCATCGAGCCTTCGACGGGCGAAATCCTGATGATGGTCTCCTCGCCGACGTACGATCCGGACCAGCTGGTGGGGCGCCAGCGGGGCAACAACTACATGAAGATGCTCTACAACAAGCGCAAGCCGCTGTTCAACCGTGCGGTGAAGGCCAAATATCCCCCGGGGTCGACCTTCAAGCTGGTGCAGGGGCTGATCGGCCTTCAGGAAGGGGTGCTCCGGCCTTCGGACCTGCACTCCTGCCACATGGGCTACCAGGCGGGCCGCCTGAAGATGGCCTGCCACGCCCACGCCTCGCCGCTGGACCTGCGCTTCGCGGTGGCGACCTCGTGCAACGCCTACTTCTGCTACGTCTTCCGCGACATCCTCGACAACCCCAAATACGGAAGCGTGAAGGAGGGTTACGACGTCTGGAAACAATATGTCGAGAGCTTCGGATTCGGGCGCAAGCTGGGTTCGGACTTCCTCGACGAGGGCAACGGATACGTGCCCGACCGCGCCTACTACGACCGCCAGTACCGGGGTTCGTGGAACTCGCTCACGGTGCTGTCGCTCTCGATCGGGCAGGATGCGCTGGGCTGCACGCCGTTGCAGCTGGCCAATCTGGCGTGCATCGTGGCCAACCGAGGCTACTACTACATCCCGCACATCGTGAAGAAGATCGAAGGACAGGACTCGCTCGACGCGCGTTTCTACGAACGCCACTACACGATGGTCGAACCGAAACACTTCGAACCCATCGTCGAGGGCATGTGGCGGGGCGTGAACGTCGGGGGAACCTCGACCCGCGCCCGGCTCGAAGGATTGGACGTCTGCGGCAAGACCGGAACGGCCGAAAACCCGCGCGGCCGCGACCACTCGACCTTTCTCTCGTTCGCACCGAAGGACAATCCGAAGATCGCCATTTCGGTCTACGTCGAAAACGGCGGATTCGGCGCCTCGGCGGCCCTGCCGATCGCCAGCCTGCTGGAAGAGTACTACCTGACGGACACGATCCGCAGGCCCGAACTGCTGCAATACATCAAGGACATGAACATCTATTATCCCGCTTATGACAAATAACCGGCATAACGGCATCTTTTACGGCGTGGACGGCTGGACCGTCCTGCTCTACGTGCTGATCGTCGCGGCGGGATGGATCTCGATCACTTCGGCGTCGTACGACGACAGCGCGGCCGACCTGCTCTCGTTCTCGCACTTCTACATGAAGCAGCTGATGTGGATCGGCATGGCGTGGGTCACGGCGATCATCGTCCTGCTGCTCGACGAACGGTTCTACCACATGTTCGCCTACCCGGCCTATCTGGGCGGCATCGCGCTGCTCGTGGCCGCGCTGCTCTTCGGCCGCGAGGTCAACGGCGCGAAGGCGTGGTTCGAGTTCGGGTCGCTGCGCGTGCAGCCCGTGGAGTTCGCCAAGATCGCCACGGCCCTGGCCCTGGCCCGCGTGATGAGCGAATACTCCTTCTCGATCAACCGCGCGGGCGACTTGATGAAGGTCGCCGTGGTGATCTGCATTCCGCTCTTCATCATCATCCTGCAGAACGACACCGGGTCGGGCATCGTGCTGGGGTCGTTCCTTTTCGTGCTCTACCGCGAAGGGCTGAACAAATGGCTCTGCATCCCGGTGCTGCTGATCGCCGCGCTGTTCATCGTCTCGTTCCTCCTCTCGCCGATGACACTGCTCGTGACGCTGATTCTGGTCTGCACGCTCTCCGAGGCGATGATGAACGGCCAGTGGCGTTCGCGCCTCGTGTTCCTGGCCGCGGTGATGCTGTCGGCCATCCTGCTATGCCTCGTGATGGCGCTGATCGCCCCCGGAACGCTCGATCTCTACCACAGCCTGCTCACAACGACCCTCGCGGCCATGGTCTTCGCTGCCGTATACGCCTACCGCTCGAATCTCGCCAACATCTTCATCACGCTGGGACTGTTCGTCGGTTCGCTCGTCTTCCTGCCCACCACCGACTACATCTTCAATTCGATTCTCAAACAGCACCAGCGCGACCGTATATTAAGCTTCCTGGGCATCATCAGCGACCCGCTCGGAACCGACTACAACGTCAACCAGGCGAAAATCGCCATCGGCTCGGGCAACTTCTGGGGCAAGGGCTTCCTCGAAGGGACCCAGATCAAATACGGGTTCGTCCCCGAAAAGCACACCGACTTCATCTTCTGCACCGTGGGCGAGGAGTGGGGATTCCTCGGCTCGGTCGTGGTGCTGACGCTGCTGTGCCTGCTGATCCTGCGGCTGATGCGCATGGGCGAACGGCAGCAGGAGCCGTTCGGACGCATCTACTGCTACTGCGTGGCGGCGATCCTGCTGTTCCACGTGCTGGTCAACGTGGGCATGACCATCGGCCTGATGCCCGTGATGGGCATTCCGCTGCCGTTTATGAGCTACGGAGGCTCGTCGCTCATCGCCTTCACGATCCTGCTGTTCATCGCCGTGCGGCTCGACGCCTCGACACGACAATTTTCCGTACACAAACTATAATACCCGATGATTCGCTACAACCCCAAAGGACTGACTACCCCGCAAATCGACGAAAGCCGCCGGCGCCACGGCGACAACGTCATCACCCCGCCGAAGGACGATTCGGCCTGGCGCCTGCTGCTGGAAAAATTCCGCGACCCGATCATCCGCATCCTCCTGCTGGCCGCCGTGCTGTCGCTCATCATCGGATTCGTCCACAAGGACTTCACCGAATCGGTGGGCATCATCTGCGCCATCATCCTCGCCACCTGCGTCGGATTCTGGTTCGAATGGGATGCCCAGCGGCGTTTCCGGAGGCTCAACCAAGTGAACGACGACATCCCCGTGAAGGTGATGCGCGAAGGGTCGATCCGCGAAATTCCGCGACGCGACGTGGTCACGGGCGACGTGGTCTACATCGAGAGCGGCGAGACGATTCCCGCCGACGGCGAACTGGTCGAGGCCGTATCGCTGAAAATCAACGAATCGACGCTCACGGGCGAACCCGAGGTGGACAAGACGGTCAACGAAGCCGACTTCGACCCCGAGGCGACCTATCCCTCGAACGCGGTGCTGCGCGGCACGACCGTGGCAGACGGTTACGGCGTGATGGTCGTAACGGCCGTGGGCGATGCGACCGAAGCCGGACGCGTCACGGAGCAGTCGACCGTGCAGAGCGAAGAGCAGACGCCCCTCGACCGTCAGCTGACGCGCCTCTCGCGTCTGATCGGCCGGCTGGGCATCCTCCTTTCGGCGCTTATCTTCTGCGTGATGCTCGGAAAGGCGATCTTCGCGGGCGGGCTGCTCGAGAGCGACTGGCTGACCATCTCGCAGCACGTGCTGCAAATCTTCATGGTTTCGGTGGCCATCATCGTCATGGCCGTGCCCGAAGGGCTTCCGATGTCGATCACGCTGTCGCTGGCGATGTCCATGCGACGGATGCTGAAGACCAACAACCTCGTGCGCAAAATGCACGCCTGCGAGACGATGGGCGCCGTGACGGTCATCTGCACCGACAAGACCGGCACGCTGACCCAGAACCGCATGCACGTGCAGGAACTGATCCGCTACGACACGCTTCCCGCACGGGAATTCGCCGAGGTCGTGGCCCTGAACACCACGGCGTTCCTCGACGCCGAAGGCCATATCATCGGCAACCCCACGGAAGGGGCCTTGCTCGAATGGATGCGCGCCGGAGGCGAGGACTACGAACCGCTGCGCGCCGAAGCGAAGATCGTCAACCGGCTGACCTTCTCGACCGAACGCAAATACATGGCCACGATCATCGAAAGCGGCATCTCGGGCCGCCGCATCCTCTGTGTGAAGGGCGCCCCGGAGATCGTGCGCACGATGTGCGCCCCGGACGGCAAGGACGCGCAGGTCGCCGAACAGCTCCTCGGGTTCCAGAGCCGCGCCATGCGCACGCTGGCCGTGGCGTGGGCGGAAACCGCGTCGGACGACTGCCTCGAAGCGGTCAAGGCGGGCGGGCTGCACTTCGCGGCGGTGGCCGCCATCTCGGACCCCGTGCGCGAGGACGTTCCGGCGGCCGTCGCACGCTGCCTGGAGGCGGGAATCGGCATCAAGATCGTCACGGGCGACACCCCGGCCACGGCGCGCGAAATCGCCCGCCAGATCGGGCTGTGGAACGACGCCGCGGATGGCGAACGGAACCACATCACCGGCACGGAGTTCGCCGCCATGAGCGACGAGGAGCTGCAGGGACGCGTGCAGGAGCTGAAGATCATGTCCCGGGCCAGGCCGCTGGACAAGCAGCGTCTCGTCAAGCTGTTGCAGCAGCGCGGCGAGGTGGTGGCCGTGACGGGCGACGGCACGAACGACGCCCCGGCGCTCAATTTCGCCAACGTGGGTCTTTCGATGGGCTCGGGAACCTCCGTGGCGAAGGACGCCTCGGACATCACGCTGCTGGACGACTCGTTCGCCTCGATCGCCACGGCCGTCATGTGGGGACGTTCGCTCTACCGCAATATCCAGCGTTTCGTGCTGTTCCAGCTGACGATAAACTTCGCGGCCATCACCATCTGCTTCATCGGCGCGTTGTTCGGAACCGACATGCCGCTCACGGTGGTGCAGATTCTCTGGGTGAACATCATCATGGACACCTTCGCGGCGATGGCCATGGCCTCGCTGCCGCCCAACCCCGAAGTGATGCGCGACAAACCGCGCCCGAGGGACGAATTCATCATCACCCCCGCCATGGCCCGCACCCTCTTCACGTGCGGCGCGGCGATGGTGGTCGTACTGCTGGGAATGCTCTTCCGGTGGACGATCCTGCAAGGCGGACTCACGGTGGAGCAACTGACCGTGTTCTTCTCGACGTTCGTCTTCCTCCAGTTCTGGAACATGTTCAACGCCAAGGGATTCGAGACGCGCCATTCGGTCTTCACATGTCTCGGCGGCTGCCGCGAATTCTTCCTGATCCTCGCGGCGATCGGCGTGGGACAGGTGCTGATCGTGGAATTCGGAGGCGAGGTGTTCCGCACCGAACCGCTCTCGTGGATGCAATGGGCCGAGGTGATCGGATTCACCTCGCTGCTGGCTGTCGGCGGCGAAATCATCCGTGCAATCCACAGAAAAAGAAAACAGTTGCGATAAAATACGATGCTCAAACGCCTGACCGCCGCCTGCCTGCTCTCATTCGCGGGCCTGGGAGCAGCGGCGCAATTACCGGACAGCGCAGACATGAGCGCCGGAGGGGAGTTCCGACGGCGCATCGACCGCCACACCTCGACAAAAGCCTACCGCATGCTCTTCGTCGGCACGCCGCTGATCGTGGGCGGCGTCGTGATGCAGGCCTACGATTCCGACTTCCAGCGTCTGCGCAACGGGTACAGCCGTTCGTTCCGCCACGACTACGACGACTGGCTCCAGTACGCTCCCGCCGGGGCGATGGTGGCCCTGAAAGCCTGCGGCGTCAGGGGACGCAGTTCATGGGGCCGCATGCTGGTCTCCGACGCCTTTTCGGCGGGACTCATGGCCATCGGGGTCAACTCGCTCAAATACTCCTGCCGTGTGATGCGCCCCGACGGATCGTCGCGCAACTCCTTCCCCTCGGGGCATACGGCGACGGCCTTCATGGCCGCCACGATGCTCCACAAGGAGTACGGCCACCGCAGCCCGTGGTACAGCATCGGGGGCTACACCGTGGCGACGGTCACGGGCGTCACCCGTCAGCTCAACAACCGGCACTGGATGAGCGACATCATGGTCGGAGCCGGTATCGGCATCCTCGCCACGGAGCTGGGATATTTCCTCGCAGACCTGATTTTCAAGGAGAAGGGGCTGAACGTCACGGAAACCTACTCGGTCTACGACCGCTGCCGCCGGCCGTCGTTCCTCGGGTTCAGCCTCGGATTCTCGACCGTCCCCGGAAGCTACACGCCCTACCCCGGGATGCACATGCAGTTCCTCTCGGGGCCGGCCGTCTCGGTGCAGGGCGCCTGGTTCGCAACGCCCTACTGGGGTTTCGGCGGCCGCATGTCGTGCACCAACCTGCGCGTGAAAGTCAACGGCGTGGCGCAGAACGACAATCTGGAGTGTGCGTCGATGTACGCGGGACCCTATTTTTCCCACCCCTTTTCGATGCGGTGGCTCGTGGGCGCCAAACTGCTCGGAGGGTGCGAGATCTACAAACCGTGCCGCACGGATTTCCGCAGGCTGGAAAGACGCGCCGGATTCTCCTTCGGAACCGGGCTTTCGACCACTTACCTCGCCACGCAAAACCTCGGCGTGCGCTTCTCGACCGATTACGACGTCGCACCTCCCGTGGTGCGTTCGTCGCGCGAACGGCTTCACAAGCTCACCTTCAGCATGGAGGTCTGCGCGGTATTCTGAAACGCAAAGGGCGGACCCGTGGGTCCGCCCTTTGCGTTTTCTTTCCGGGCCCTTACAGGAACGACTCCCCCTGCGCGGCGCTGCGCAGCCGCCCGGCCGTGACGCCGTCCTTCACCGCAGCAGGGATCGCCACCCCGGAATAGACCGAGACGACGCCGTCCTTCAGCGCGCGGAGCCGCAGTTCCCGCTTCGTCATTTTTTCAACCGCATAGCTGCTGTCCCACGGCGTACCGTCGGCATAGGTCCCCGAAAGCACCTGCCCGGTCGCCGGATCGCCGACAAGGGCGTAGGTCCCGGTGAACCGGGCGTACCCGAACGTCCCGATACTCTGGTAAAGGGTGAATGTCCCGTCTTCGCCGAGTTGCAGGTAAACCGTTCCGGTCAAGGCCGTACCGTCCTTCCAGCGGGTCAGCATCCAGCCGTCGTAGTTCGCCTCGTCCTCACCGCCGCCCTTGTCTCCGCCGCAGCCGACAGCCAGCAGAGCCGCGGCCGCCACGGCAAAAAGGCTCAATCCGATTTTCATACCCAAGGCCGTCCCGCTCCTGGTTTCCGCAAAGACGGATTACAAATATAGGGATTGGAACCCGAAATCCAAAGCAGAGCTGCAAAAATCCCCGGCGGCAGATGAAACAGGCGCCCGTTGGCACAAAAAATGCACGTTCCGGACTGCGGCTTTCCCCCGGCAACACATTATGAAACTGCGTCTCGGTCTGATACTTCTGTTATTCGCGGCATCGGCAGGCATTCTTGCCTGGATGTACTACGCTGCGACGCGCGAACCCCGGTCGCCGAAGGGTTCGCCGTGGGCCGAAACGCTCGCCGACCTGGACGCCTGCTGCCGCCGCAAACACGTCAAATCGGTGCAATACGACCATTTCGCAGGCATCGCGGCCGACGAAGAGCGCCACACGGCCGAACGGCTGTTCCGGGCCATGGCCTTCTCCGAGCGGTTGCAGGAGAACAACTGCGCGACGGCGATCCTCCATCTCGGAGGTCATTACACGCCCCCGGGGAAGATCATCATTTTCGGCGGCACGACCGACGGCAACCTCGAACGGAGCGTCGCCTACGAACGACAGGCCCACGCCGGACGCTCCGGAGCCGACATCCGCCGGGCGATGGAGCGCGGCAACCGCTATGCGGCGCGCATACTGACCTGGGCCTCGGCGGGAGACATGCGGAACATCGCCCTGCTGGAACGCTGCCGGCAGGAGGGACGCAACGCCCCGGACACGGGCCGGTTCGCAGTCTGCCCGAACTGCGGCAACCTCTATCCGTCGGAATACGCCGACTGGTACTGCCCCGCCTGCCTGACGGAGGGAAAAAGGTTTGTCCTCTTCGAGTGAGCCATGCTACATAGGGGGGGGGATGAACGAAGCGAGGCACGAACCGGTAATCCCGTCCGTGCCTCGCAGGTACAAGGGCAAAACGCCCCGTGAAATCAGCGACTACTCCTCGTCGGCGTCCTTCATGGTGTGGTATACGTTCACCACGTCGTCGTCCTCTTCGAGTTTCTCGACCAGCTTCTCGACCGATTCGCGGCCTTCGGCGTCAAGCTCCTTCACGTCGGAGGGGATACGCACCGACTCGCCCGAGACGATCTCGAAGCCCTTGTCGTCGAGCCACTTCTGGATGGCGCCGAACGATTCGTAGGGGGCGTAAACCGTGATTCCGTCCTCCTCGGAGTAGAACTCGTCGACCCCCAGGTCGATCATCTCCAGCTCCAGCTCCTCGGGATCGACACCCTCGGCGGCGCGGAACTTGAAGACGCACTTGTGGTCGAACAGGAAGCCCACCGAGCCGCTGTTGCCCAGCGTGCCGCCGCATTTGTTGAAATACATGCGCACGTTGGCCACGGTGCGGTTGGTGTTGTCGGTGGCCGTTTCGACGAGGAACGCAATGCCGTGAGGGCCGTATCCCTCGTAGATCACCTCCTTGTAGTCGGCGGCATCCTTCTCGGTGGCGCGCTTGATGGCCCGTTCGATGTTCTCCTTGGGCATGTTCTCGGCCTTGGCGTTCTGAATCAGAATGCGCAGGCGGGTGTTGCCCGACGGGTCGGAACCTCCGGCCTTGACGGCGATCTCGATCTCTTTGCCCAACTTGGTGAAGGTGCGGGCCATGTGACCCCAGCGTTTCATTTTTCGCGCTTTGCGATACTCAAAGGCTCTTCCCATAAGATTATCGTTTTTTTTCGGATTTTTTCGTTCGTGGTGCAAAGGTATAAAATTCGGAGTTAAAAATTAAAGATTAAAAATTAAAAATTACTTTTGTACCGTATAAAAACACCTGAATCTATGGAGATCAAAAGTCGTTTCGACCATTTCAACATCAACGTAACGGACCTCGACCGCAGCATCGCCTTCTACGACAAGGCCCTCGGGCTGCGGGAAACGGGCCGCAAAGAGGCCTCCGACGGAGGATTCACGCTGGTCTATCTGGGCGACGGACAAAGCCCCTTCCGCCTGGAGCTTACCTGGCTGCGCGACCACGCCGCCGCGCCCTACGAGCTGGGCGAGAACGAGAGCCACCTCTGCATGCGCGTGGCGGGCGACTACGACGCCGTGCGCGAGCACCACCGCGCCATGGGCTGCGTCTGTTACGAAAACCACGACATGGGGCTTTACTTCATCAACGACCCCGACGACTACTGGATCGAAATATTACCCCTGAAATAACCGCCATGCAGACGCAAACCGAAATGCAAAGGGAGGTCGACGAGGCCGTGCGCACGATGCGCGCGGGCGGCATCATCCTCTACCCCACCGACACGGTCTGGGGACTGGGCTGCGACGCCACCTCCGCCGCCGCCGTGGAGCGGATATACCGTCTCAAGCGGAGCGGGAACAAGAAATCAATGCTCGTGCTGTGCGCCTCGGCCGACATGATCGTCCGCTACGTCAACAAGGCCCCGGGAATCGCCTTCGAGGTGATGGAGCTGGCCACCTCGCCCCTGACGGCCATCCTGCCGGGCGCCGCGGGGCTTGCCGAAAACCTCATCCCCGACGAAGGGACGCTCGGCGTGCGCATCCCCGACCACGAATTCTGCCGCCGGATGCTCCGCGCCCTGGGACGGCCCATCGTCTCGACCTCGGCCAACATCTCGGGCGAAGCGACGCCCGTGGGATTGCAGGACGTGGCCCGCGAGATCATCGACGGCGTGGATTTCGTCGTCAACCCCCGTTTCGAAGGCAAACCGACCCGCAAGGCGTCGTCGATCATCGCGTTCGGCGAAGGCGGCGAGGTGAAAATCATCCGCGAATAAGATGGCGCGCACGCTCGAAACCCCGATTCAGAAACGGTTCTCCGACGTGGACCCCTTTCAGCACGTGAACAACGTCTCGCAGCAGATGTATTTCGACGTGGGCAAGATGGAGTTCTACGAAAAGGTGCTGGGCGCGGAGGTGCTGCTCGCAGACCTGCGGATTCTCACCGTCTCGACCTCGACCTCCTACCTGGGGCAGGTCAGGATGCACGACCCCGTGCGGGTGACGACCACCTGCGAACGGGTGGGAACGAAGAGCCTGACGCTCTTCCAGCAGCTGCTCGCCGGCGGCGAGGTGCGCAGCGAAAGCCGCTCGGTGATGGTCGTCTTCGACTTCGCACGCCAGCGGAGCGAACCGGTTCCCGACGCCTGGCGCGAACGGCTGCTGGCCGATTAGTGTTCCAGCCGTCCGTCGCTGCGCAGTTTCGGCAGGCCGTGGCGGACATAATACTTATAGCCTACCACCACGAGGATGACGCCCGCGAAGATGAAGACCGAGGCGGTGATGTTCGCGGCGTCGAAATGCGCCTGTCCGCGCGTAATGGCCAGGATGCCCGCGATCACGGGCTGGATGTAGCGGTAAAGCGCCGTGTGCACCGAGGTCAGCTTCTCCGTGCCGCGGTAGAGCAGGTACATGGGCAGGACGGTTCCCAGAATGAGGATATAGCCCAGTTCGGCCTGCGCAAACAGCGGAAGCCGCAGAAACGGTACGTGGTCGATGTATTTCCAGAAGAAGGGCGCCGTTATGGCCAGCCCGATGATGTAGTACCACCCCATCACGACCAGCGTGCCCAGCTTCTCCAGCTGCGGCTTGATAATCACCGTATTGACGGCGATGGCCACCACGGCCGCCAGCACGAACAGGTTGCCCTGGGCGCGGCTGCCGTGGGTAAGCGAGAAGCCGTCGCCGAGAATCAGGATTCCGGCGCCGACGAGTGCGCAGACCACCCCCACGACACGCGTCCCGATATACTTGCGCGGGTGCATCAGGTGATCCATGATCAGCGTGAAGGCCGGGCCGAGCGTGGCGATGACCGAGGCGTCGATGGGCGTGGTGTAAGACGACCCCCAGAGCAGCATGTACATCCAGCCGTAGACGATCAGCAGCGTGACAATCAGAATGTTGCCCACATCGCGCCACGTAATGCGGTAGGAGTAGCGGGAGAAAAGGGCGAAGGGGATGAAGAAAACCGCCGCCGAAAGCACCTGCAACATGAATATCTGCTGGAAATCGAGGTAATTGCGCGTGAGGGAGACGTAGAACGAAAAATTCGCTCCGAAAAACACGTTGGCGAAAACCAGGTCGAGATTATAGCGCGTTTTACTCACAAAAAGAAAACCGGGCAATTATCGCACCGAATTTTACCTTATATTTGCCCCGGCCAAAAGCCGGGATTCAAGGGCGGTGGCCGAAATCGAGATTCGGAAACGGATCGGCGCCCGCCCCGCTTCAGAACCCCGCTTCTCGAACGGGCTACGAAAGATGGACAAAGGAAAACTGAAAGGACATGCGGCCCTGTGGGTCGCCAACATCGTCTGGGGACTCAACGCCCCGATCGGCAAAAGCGTACTCTGGTCCGAGGCCAACCCCGGAGGGGTCAACCCCTTCGCGTTGAGCGTCTACCGCATGGTGGGCGCGGCGCTGCTGTTCTGGACGGTCTCGCTGCTGCTGCCCCGCGAACGGGTCGCCCGGCGCGACATCGCGCTGCTGCTCCTGGCCTCCGTCTTCGGCATCCAGCTCAACCAGATGCTGTTCCTGTGGGGGCTGTCGCTCACCTCGCCCATCGACACGTCGATCATCGCCACGGTGGTCCCCGTGCTGACGATGGTGCTGGCGACGCTGTTCCTGCGCGAGCCGATCACGTGGCTGAAGGCCGGGGGCGTCTTTCTGGGATGCGCCGGGGCGCTGATCCTGATTCTCGTGAGCCAGCACGGCACAGGACACTCGTCGAGCGTCATGGGCGACGTGCTGTGCATCGTCAGCGCCGTCAGCTACGCCACCTACCTCACGGCCTTCCGCAACGTGATCGTCCGCTACTCGCCCGTGACGACGATGAAGTGGATGTTCCTCTTTGCCGCCATAGTCGCCGTGGTGATCTACTACCGTCCGCTGACCGCGGTCGACTACGCCGGGCTGGCGCCCCGGACCTGGGCCGGAATCGGTTACGTCGTGGTCTGCTCCACGTTCCTCTCCTACCTAATGGTTCCCATCGGCCAGCACCACCTGCGGCCCACGGTCGTGTCGATGTACAACTACGTGCAGCCCGTCGTGGCGGTGCTGTTCACCGTGGCGATCGGACTCGACACCTTCGGATTCACCAAGGCCGGAGCCGCGCTGTGCGTCTTCGCGGGGGTATGGCTGGTAACCAAGTCGAAATCCCGGGCGCAGCTCGACGCCGACCGCCTGAAAAGCGGCAATTAGCCCCTCCCCGACGACGGCAGCCGCCCCTTCCGCGCCCCTGAAAAAGAGCGTTTCCGAACAGCCGGGGCGAATGCTCCCCGAACCAAAAGGCGAACCCCGCGGGGAACGGGATTAAAAAACTGTAACGATTCGATTTATCGGGTCGTTACAACTTTTATATAGGAAAATAGGTAACGCGAAGGTAACGATTTATTTTCAGCTTATTGCGTCTAAATGCCGCATTTCAAATAACCTACTGCAAGCTACGAAAAATTTTCCGATCGAGCAAATTTGCTAAAAACAATAGCGTTTTTGCGGTTCAGTACGACATGCTTATACTTATCGGAATCATTTATCTAGATGTTGATCATCCATGTGAACCCTTCTACAAACAGATCCAAAGAAGTCTGCGAACCGTCAAGACATCGTCCGGCACCGAGTTCCTGCATCGGAACTGCTATCTCCCATAAGATCTGTAGGTGTAAATTGCTTTGCCCAATAAATCGGAGATTTCGGAATTGCGATTTTCTTCCGCAGTCCATGACTACAGGATGGTTTACTTTCAACCAGACCATTTTCATCTCGAATTCCCTCAATGCAATGACAGTCCATAGTAGCGATTTCATTCCTGGAATCACTTTACTGATTCATCTCGGATATTCATCAGACGTCGTCTTACTTTTGCCAACGTATGAAGTGTATTTTTTCAGATCGGAGCAGCGGCTAAATATAGTTGATATAACGTTTGAAATAAAAAGTCTGGAATGGAAATACTTTTACATCGGAAGATATTTTCGAGGCTATAAAATTGGAAGATCTGCGTCGTATTATTGGTAACACAAGCAGGAAATTAACTTGGACATCAATTAGCCGATTTACTCAATATATTGAATCATGGCTGTATCATTATCGGAGGCAAATTGCGCCTTATCATTTTCTACAGCCTGAAAAACTTGCTGTCTATAATATTCACTCCGGTTGATGACCCAATATTTTTCTATTGTTTCATTTCAGTCAGGTGCTAAGCCGGAGTTATTGGGATATGTGACAATATGGAATAAAATCCAGATAATGAGGCAATTTAGAGAGTGCGCATTCGACATAAATGCCAGCCCCCCTAAAAAAGTTGAATGAAGATGTAACCACCAGTTTATCTTCAACCTGCTACGCTCAGATTTTATAGTGCTCCATGGAAATATGATGAGTATCCTCCTCTGTTTTTGCTACGGCCTATGTTATATTATTCACGACGGAATGAAATCCTACATGAGAATAATGTATCCAACTTCTTTAGCTGTGTCTTGCGGACTTTTATTCCAAAGTATGGGAAAATAGGAGTTGCAAACTTTTATTGTTGCAACTCCCATCTGATATCGATTTTTTAGAAGGACTCTTTCAACGCTGTTCAGCCATTTCAATCTGTCGTGGAATCTCGATGTGATCGCATTGGTCGAATACGAAATGGAGCTTCGGATCGAATGTCGCAGGATAGTCTGACGTTCGCACGATGCGATTGCTCGCAGAGAATTGGAATCCGTCTACGCAATACAGATTAACAATGCGGGGATCGAATACTCGGAACAGATTTCCATCGACCTGAATATTGCGGTGATAACGACTTGTCTGCCGCTGGGAAATTCCGCTGCCGACAGCAATGCAGGCACTTCCCCATCCCCGGCTTCCATAATTGCCGTTTGCGAAGATGTTGTTGCGAATTGTTACGTCACGGACACCGGATTGTTCGAACCAGAAGTTACCGTCGCCCTCAAAGAGGATCGAGGCTCCGGCGATATGGAAATAGTTGTTTTCGATGATAACCCGTCCGCGGGAACCAATCAGCAAACCGCGGGCGCGGTTTCCCGACATCCGGCAACCGCTGATGTGAACATCGGGACCGGGTTCGTCGGCTGCAATCAGATGGCCGGGACGAATGTTCTCGGGTAAGGGTTCAGTGAAGGTTACCGCAGAATACTCCTTGTTGAACCGTTCGACCTTAGCAACAATCCGCCGGGCATAGGCTTCAAGCGTGTGGTTGTCGACAATTTCCACCGCCATCCCCGGGACGAGGAAATCTGTGCCGTATTGCCCGCTGTGTCCCCAGCGAACCCAAATCCGCTCCCGATCGAAAATCGTATCGACGGGCATATATAGTCCATGAATATTGGAGGCATCATCCTTCTGATTTTCGAACGTACAGTCAATTAGACGGATCTGTCCCCCGCAATTGGAGAAATGCGTGGCGTCGGCCGTGATGCTGATCATGCGTTTTTTGCCGGGAGCCGGAACAACTTCCATCCGTTCAATTCCGATGTCGCGGCTGCGTTGTGCGATGACCCCCATCCCTCCGCAGTGATGGAGCTTCACGTCGAGGATTGCAATACCCTGCGAATCGGAAACGGTGATCCCGGGATTGAGCCGTCGGGCGGCCCCGAAGACCATCGTATTCCCGATCGCGGCCTTCAAATCACTGCGGAAAATCCGAATCCATCCGTTAGGACGCCGTTCAGCAGGAATGGTATGGGCCGGGAGCCAGTAGTCGTCGACGTGGAAAGCCGGTTCGCATCGTTGGGTATCGAACTCCAACAAACTGGAATAGGGGTAGACACGACCTTCGTCATCGAGGAAACGCAAGCATCCGTCCGTCAGATCGCATCGGTATTTGTCCGGGAACTCCAAATCGAGCCATCCGTTTCCGGCCGCCCGTACGGTACCTTCGGAGTGAAACGTGCGGGTAAAGTCGATCGAAAGATTGCGGATCGTGATGTTGCGGCAACGTTCGAGGTTGAACGGTGAAACGAAACCTGTGAAAAGGAGTTTCGTGTCAGCACCTTCAATGGTGAAATCTTGCAGGCCGACCAAATCAAAGGCAATCCGTTTCAAACCTTCGTCGTTGTTGCTGATGAACTGGTACTTTTCGACCGCCAGATCGGGTCGTATCCGGAGTTCTCCACCCGGAAGAATAAGCCGTGCGGCCCGGATCCGGGCACAATGGGACAAGGCGGCCCGAATGGCCGGTCCTGCGTCGGTTTGTGCAGTCAGGTCGTCAAGGAAATCATTCAAGTAGACATCGCCACCGGATGTCGGGGCCTGACAGGCTGCAAAGAGCCCGACAGCAAACAGCAACAGGGTGTGAAGCAGTTTTTTCATCAGGATATTGTAAATTATGGAAGTTTGATACGCAGGGACGCTCCCTGTCGAAGCCGGAAAGCTCGGGGATTGCGTCCCGAAATCGCAAGCGTGACTCGCAGAAACCCGTCCGGCTGTTTCTCGATGACAAGGTCGAAGTTGTTTTCAAAGGCCCGAATGTGCCGCAACGCCATGCGATTCCATCCGGAAGGCATTGAAGGGGTAAGATCGAAGCTCCTGAACCCGGTGGGGCGAATCCCGAACAATCCCTCGGTGATAACGCGGCAGAAAAGCCCGCTTTCGGCGGCCAAGTGGCGTTGAGAGCCCTCGGGCCATGCTTCGATCGGATAGGGAACATGATCGCCCAGGAGTCTGCGCCGGGCATAATGACTGAGGAATTCCGTTGCACGGTCGGCCTGCCCGGCGATGTAGATTCCCCGCAGAGCATAAAGGGTCGAACGGTCCCAGAAGGTCGAACTGCCCTGTTCGGTGAGGAGGCCGTTTTCGGTCATCAGCTCTTTTCCGAGCAGCGCCCGAACAGTCCCTTCGCTGCGGTTTTGCAACCCGGCGATCAACGGCATGCATATCCACGAGCGGAGTTTCGTACAGCCATCGAAATAGCGGTAAGTTTCGTATCCGGCAACCGTGGCGCCGAAATGGCATTCAATCGCCTCAGCGAGCTCCGAAGTCTGCCGTTTGTAAACTCGCAGCGTTTCACGCGGACATCCGAGCTCCTGTCCGAGATAGACGGCCGACCGCAAGGCATCATAATAGAGTGTCGATGTACAGAGATTGGCCTTGCCGGCAGGGAATCGGCCCTCCAATTCATCGGTATCGGAAGCGACGACCCCTTCGGGAGTGAGTTTGCGCCGGCAGTATTCGAGACACCATTCCACCAAAGGCCACAGCTCTTCGGCTTCGTTCCGTTCCCCGCGGGCCAAGGCGTAGCGCGCAGCGCCGTATGCGATCATCGCGGCATCGCCTCGATCGCCGGCCCCGTTCCAGATGTCGTCGCCCTCGGCGATGATCGAACTAGGAATAGGCCGGTATTCAGCATTCATGAAACGGGCGAAGTGGCGGAATGCGTTGAGTGCCGATCGATTCCCGATGTCGTATCCGAGCATTGGGAAAAAAGGGTTGACGTATTCGGCCTGATCGTTGGCCCAAATAGCCGCGTAGTAACATTCGCCGCCCGGAGCATGCATGTAGCCGCCGCGGGTCTTGATAATGCTTTCGGCAGCCCGGATCTTGGCAAAGCGGAATTCCGTGTCGACTACCGGATCCGGGGTCTCCAGGACCAGTTTGTCCGAGATTGCAGACACGAACTCCCTACGAGAGCGGAGTTCGGCTCCGACATCTGCGGGCGGAAGTGTCTCTCCGACTCGACAAGCCCGGAAGAGGGCATCCACCACGGTCGAATCTCCGGGCTGCAGTATGCGGATTCCGGCATCGAGCAATTCGGCCCGAATGACGTAGCCGCCCGTAATGCCTCGTTCCGAAGGGGTCGTCACGATTTGCGAAAACTCTGGGATGGAAATCTCCAGCGTTTGCGAACCGATGTTGCGGATAAGATACCGTTCACAGAGGGCGGGTTGTGTCGGCGAAGGAAAGATCGTGCGCTCCATGGCCAAGACCGGAGCCGGATGCTCCACCTCCTCGTATCCGGCCCCCACGGCATTAAAACTCCATTGACTAAAGACCCGGACCGTACCGTCTATGACGATCTTTTCGACCCGTTCGAACTGCAGGGCCGAAGCATTGAAACCCGAGGCGGAGGTATTCACGGCCAACAGCGAGGGAATATCCGTGGCCACGCGGCACATCAGACTGGCATGCGTATCATTGGGACGGACACGTAACAGCGGGAAGATCAGCGAACGTTCGACGCGAAAGGCTCCTCGGTCATCCACAACCCAGCGGAGAACCGTCGAGATCTGCTCGCCGGTCATTTCGAGATGATCCCTGTGGGGCGTATCGTTTCCGGGTCTCCAGACGATGCCTCCGTCCGGATCAATCTGCCAGCGTTGTCCTGCAACAGGAAGTCCGAGCCCGGTGCAAAAAAGAAGGAACAGCAGTTTTTTCATTGTCATTTCATTGTTCAAGGATGGCGGGGCATTCGAACCAGTGCTCCACGAATGTGCGGACGCGCTGCGCATATATCTGCGGATCGTGGAGATAGGCGGCACCATGATCGACGCCGGAAAGTATCCAGAGTTCCTTGTCTCCGATTTTCGCTTCGTACAGCCGGTGAACCATTTCCACAGGGACGACCGAGTCCTTGTCGCCGTGAATGAACAACATAGGCAACCTGCATCGGTGCACGGCATCGAGCGGAGAAGCCTTTGCGAAACTCCATCCGTAGAGGATCCGGCACCAAAGGTCCGATAGATGGAAGAGCGGAAAGAGCGGCAGTCGGCACTGCTTCTCCCAAGAATCGGCAAAGATATCCCGGGTTGAAGTGTAGCCACAATCCTCCACGGCACAGCGGACACATGCGGGCAGCGACTCTTCGGCAGCGGCGATCATCGTAGTGGCGGCACCCATCGAAACGCCGTACAGGACGATCTGCGTATTGCCGCCGAAAAGCGAATCTGCCGTTCGGATCCAGTCCACCACTTCCGTTCGTTCAGTCCACCCCATGCTGATGGCCGAAGGTTCGCTTTGCCCATGACCGCGCAGATCGGGAATCAGAACATTGAATCCGAAATCATGGTTGAAGAGATAGCCGATCATGAGCATGGTTTCCGCCGAACCCTGATAGCCATGAAAGAGCACGGCGGTCTTTTCGGTAGGCTCCGGAGCCCATAGCCACCGGGCATGGAGTCGCTCTCCGTCGGCATTCAACCGTACGATATCATGCAGCAATCCGTTGCTGCGGATGCTGTCGAGCCATTCTGTGGTATGAGGATATTGCCGGGTGAGCCAGCTGAGATCGGTCAGGCGGGGCGGATGGAGTGTCCTGTAACAGAGTACGAAACTCCAGCACAATGCCCCGATGACAAGCAGCCCGAAGATTGCGCTCAGTGCAGCAATGATTTTCTTATTTCGCTTTTTCATGACAGATATTATTTGGGTTCATATGGATCAGTTCGAAATCGGGTTTGCCGTAGCCGATAAACCGGTTCTCGGCGATGCGCACATTTCGACACCCCTCAAGGCAGAATGATTGGCGTTGTGCGGCTGTGGCGGGGAAATCGTATGTTTGTTCGACACAGTTTGCCACGAACTGCAGTCCCTCAACCGATCGGGCGTGGAGCAGCGGACGGTCATAAGTGAGAATGCGGTTGTTGCGGATCCGGATATTGCGATGATAGACCGGGCTGCTTTCGTCTGCCGGACGGAAAGAGGGAGTGATGCTGATGAGGGCTTCGCCCCAGCCGGATCCGCCGTTGTTCGAAGCCGAAGTGCCGCAGTTCTCGAAAAGGTTGTCATGGATATCCATGTCGCACACGGCGCCCGATTCGAACCAGTAGTCGGTATCTCCTTCGATGAGAATTGCCGTTCCGGCCGTCATGAAGCGGTTGTTATGTACGACAACCTTTCCGGGAGTGGTGAGCAAGATGCCGCGGGCGCGGTTGGCTCGCCCGAAGTAGCAATCGTGAATCGATACGTTGGCATACCACGAGGCGTTTTCGATAAAATCGTCTTCCCTGAATGTTTTATCGAGCGGCTCACGCAAGGCGACAACAAGCCGCTTGCTGCTTTTCCTGACAATGCGTTCAATGCGGTTCCGGGCCCCCCGAGATCCGGTCGTTCGTACAATCGGCCAGATCTCATCATCGGCTTTGAACACCCGTTCTGCCGGGAACCGGACTCCGAACAACTCAATCTGTTTCCGGTCTTTCGAAACAGCGACTATCCGGGCATAGATGCCGTGTATGTTCAAGGCATCGTCACCCTGTCCGTTGCAGTTGCAGCCGTCAAGTTCGATCAATCCGCGGCAGTTGGTAAAGTGGAACGCATCGGCAGCACAGCTGAACCGACGCTTTTCGGAACGATTGACGACCGTACAAACCGCCTTGAGCAGGATGTTCTCGCTGCGGAGTCCGTAAACGCCCATTCCGGGAGAATGGCGCAGGTCGATTTTTTCGAAGCAGACATTCCTGCAGTTCACCACCGTCATAGCGTTGGACAAATACCGCCCATGGTAAAGAGCGAGTTCCGTACCGATCGGCAGGGGACGGTCGACCGTCCCGAAGAAGCGGACCGTGTCCGGAGCGATTTCACGGGCTTCGCCGCGGAAGACTGCATTGCGGTCCGAGAGAGGACAGTCCCGGGTACCGTAAAGCACCGCACCGCTTTGCGGATCGTAAGCCGTAGAATAACTTTCGGGATCGATTTCACGCTCCCAAGTCTCATCCGTAAAGCGGATCCGCCCCTTTTCGATGTGGTAGGGATAACGTTTCCGATCGATAGCCAGGTCAACATGGCCGTCCCCAAGAGCAACGATCGAAGCCTGTGTGATATAGGGGCGTTCCCAGTCGAGCGAGAAATTGCGAATCGTCAGTCTTTCGCACTCCTCAGCCAAGAAAAGCATCAAACGCCCGTGTGCGATGAATTCAGCGCCACCGCCGTCGATTATTAAATCCCGAATGCCGCGGAGTCTTGCCACGATGTTCACCCGGTCGTCCTGCCCCTCAGGGGCATGGAAATCGTACCGCCCCGACTCGAAACACAATACGGTGGGGATTTCCCGCTTTCCGATGGTAGCGACGGCTTTTCGCAAGGCTTCGGAAGCATCCTCTCCCGAATCGGGCAACGCACCGAAATCTCGCATCCGAAGCGTATCTCCGAACGGCCGGGATGAAACGCTTCCGATCCATGCGGTCGCGAGAATCGGGAGGATGTATCGACTAATTTTCATAGAAGTACGGATTAGGATTCTCAACCATTCGAGGCATCTCTTCACCCTCCAAACAATGCTCGGAACAGTCGACCAGACTGATTGTCGAATTTTCCTTCCACCCGGAGAAGTCATTGTTCCGGACTGTGACGCTGCGGCAGTGCTGGGCATCGATGACCGAGAGACCGGCGAACCGGGGCTCAAACCGGCGGGAATCGACGAACCGGTTCCTGCTGATGACGAGCGAATCGACCGAGAGAGCATAAATCAACTGGTTGTCGAACGACTCCACGAGGTTTCCTTCGAAACGGATACATCCGTGATACGGAGTCCCCCCGCTCCGGGCATCATGCGAAATAACGGGGTCGATCTGCAGAACGGCCTGGGGAGACCGGCCGCCGGTAGCCATCGTGCCGAATCGGTTGTTACGGATCACGACGTTGCGCGTACGTCCCGATTCGAACCAGTAGTTGGCGTCACCGCAAATGCGTATTCCGGCCATCATTGAAGAAAGATCACTGTTTTCGACGCATACGTCGCCCGGAGTCGAAAGCAGAAAACTCCGGGCGCGATTATAACGAACCGTGCATTCCGATATTTCGACATCGGCATCGGCCGCGCGGTTCCCGACGGCAATGTGCACCGAGTCCGGAATTGCACTCAGGTCGAATCCGGTTCGAATGATGTAATAGTTTTCATTCACGTGGTTCACCTCCTCGACTCGTCCGCAGCCGAGTACCCCCAGATCGGCACGATCGATGAAGACGAGCGAATCACCTTGTTCGGCAAAATCGAAACCCTCCTGCTGAAAGTGCCCAAAACTGGCCCCAAACCGGTTCCCGGAAAACCGATCCACAACCGTCATGTAAACACCGTGAATGTTCGTGGCATCGTCGAGCATGCTTTCGAACCGGCAGGCCCGGAGCACTATTTTTCCCGAACATCCGACGAAATGAGTGGCATCGGCCGATGCAGAGACCATCCGGCCGCTTTGAGGCGGGACTTCAACCCGGTATTGCGAGCAGACGACGTCGCGACAGTTCTCGGCGATCAGCGCCATGCCGCCCGAATCGTGAAGCGTGACGTTCCGGACTTCAACACCGGCCGACTTGTAAAACGAGAATCCCGGATAGCGGCGGTTAGTCGAATGGGGGCCTTTATCCGTATAGACGCTTCCCACAGGAGGCAGCTCCCGAGACGAGTAGCCGCTCAGACGGACAAGCGAATCGCCGATCCATTCGGCCTGCAGCGTTTTTTTTTGATCGTGTTCGTACTGTTCGGCCTGATAGTAGGGCGAACGGGTTCCGGGATCGAACAAAATATTTTCACCGAACGGACTCGCCCAGTCGTAGCCCGTAAACCAGGGTTCCCCGCTCCGGATCTCGAAACGTTCCGGATCGAGCGGACGGAGCGTGATGCTGTGCGTACGAGGATCGTTACCAACGACGAGGCCTTCGAAGATGAACGATGCGTCGCAATCGATCGTGAAAGCCTCGAAAACGATCTGTTCGCATCGAGCGACGCGGAACGGAACGATTGCGCCGTGAAATCTCAACTGGGTTTTTTCTCCAGCCCCTTCGATCCGTACACGTCGCATCTCCTCGAGCAGAAAAGCGCAGCGTTTATAGCCGTTGTCGTTGTTCGAAACGCAGAGATAGCTGCCGGCCGCCTGTTCGGGATAGAAGTCGAACGTCCCCGCTCCGAATCGGATTGTGACCTCACCGGCTGGATGCTCCGCAAGGATCTTGCGTACAAGAGGCGTATAGTCCTCCGTTCCGGAATCGAAGTCGATGGCAATCGTTTCCGGATGCGAAATGCATCCGGAAACGATCAGCGCGGAAAGAATGATGAATTTTCGGATCGACATTCCAAACATCAATAAAATACGACCTTTCTCCATGCGAGACTGCGTTGTCCGAGATCATTCATGTCTGCAGCATAATACATGCGGACAGCCTGTCCCCCGGTTTGATCTCCCTCTTCACTGATCAGGTTGGGATACATGGCCTCCTCCTCACCCAGATTGAGGGATATAGGGGCCTCCCACGCAATACCGTCGGCACTCGTCGAAAGACAAATGCGTCGGCTCCACGAATGATAGACCATCACCCATTTGCCTATGTAGTGGTTCCACATGACCGACGGATTTCCGCCGGCATAGGTATCGAGATTGGCGATCTTGATGTTTGCGCCGCCGAGTTGTGTCTGCCCGTTGCAGCCTTCGACGGTGAATGCTTTGCCATCCCATTTTTTCCAGGTTCCGGCAGCTCCGGCCGGATCCTCCGAACAGGCCATCGTGATCATGTAGTTTCCGGGGTCATCGCAATAGCCCGAGTAGTAGCATATCCAGACTTTGCGCGCGTCGTTCCAAACTACGCACCCGTCTCCCAAGCCGTAGGACTCACCCTGCCCGGCGGGATTTTCGGGTTTGGGGTCGGTTCCGGAAAGGATCCGTCTGCCCGTTTCCCAGGTCAGTCCGTTGTCCGAGGAATAGGTGACGCCAATGGACTTATAGGCGGCGGAGACTCCGGGCCAATGGCTCTCGGCATGGAAGAATCCGGCCAACCGACCGTCCATGAGTTTATGCACGCCGATGAACCATGCGCCGCCGTCGTAAAATCCGGATACGGGTTCGATGCACTTGCCAAAGACCTCCATATCGGAGGTCAAGGCATTGACGTTCTCATCGAGCCAGGGACTGGCGGATACCTGTCGCAGGGAATTGTCCGCAGACCAGTAGGTCGTAAACAGTCCCGAATCATCGTATTTCCCGACGGAGATCTTTCCGTCAAGCCAGAGCATATACCGGGGAATGTGGGGATCCTGCCAACAGATGTTGCGGTCACCGACGACGAACGTTCCAAAATCGGTGTAATCATCCGGATTGAAATCCGCATCGAATTCGTAGGGTTTCGAACTGGAACCGTTGTTGTAGGCATGCGCGAGGTCAAGATCGCGGTCACAGGACGACAGTGCGATCATCAGAGCGGCACCAGCGACGTATAATGCATGTGTTTTCATGGTTTCGTAATTTGAATGAAGGATCGGGTTTTATTTCCAAAGCGGATTCTGTTCGATCTTCCCATTCGAGGCGTCGATAACATCCTGCGGAATGGGGAAGATTACGTGTTTGGGTTGGAAGTTCTGCGCCTGGGAGGTCGCCACGCTCGAATACTTGGCCAGTTTCTTCACGCCTTCCTCAAGTTTTCCGAAGCGGACCAGATCGTACCAGCGCTGTCCCTCGAAGCAGAGTTCGAAACTACGCTCGGCGAGCAGGGCCTCGGCGAACTTGTCGCCGTCCATCATCTTCAGATCAACCGCTTCATTCGGAGTCTTGATATCGACTCCGAAACCACGGCGTCGCACCTGGTTGACATATTCGAGCGCTTCGGGCGAAGGAACTTCGTGAGCCCGCCAAACGGCTTCGGCATACATCAGCAACACGTCGGCATAACGGATGATCGGAAAGTTGATCGGATTTGCCCAGTTTGCCCATCCCGGCCCCCGTCCCTCCTCAGTCAGGGCATGGCGGAACTTGTAGGCGTAGTAGATCGGTTCGGAACTGAGATCCTCCTTGACGAGATTCTGATTGTCGTCGTAAACATATTTGAAGCGAGCTATGTTGTCGCGGCGCAGATCGGCGGGATCGTACGTTTCATAGAACTCCTGGGTACTCCATACCGCAGACCAATAGAGGTTATTGGGGGTCTGAACACCATCGATAGTTCCGACCTGGCCTCCGTAGGTGGTTGTACCGTTGTTGGCAAACTCGACATCGAATAGGTATTCGGAACTGTATTCGTTCGACGCATCGAACAGACTGAAATAATCCTTCACGAGCTCAAAACGACCGCTCTGGATAACCTCGTTGAGTTCGACTTCGGCTAAAGCCGCAGCTTTGGAGTCTTCCAAAGGTTCGCCGGCCATTTGCAAATAGACCTTGCCGAGCAGGGCTTTGGCTGCGTAGTAGTGAGCCCGGCCGTTCGCATTCGACACCGGAAGGTTCCCGATGGCTAGTTTCAGATCACTGACGATTTGTTCGTAGACTTGGGCCACGGAAGACTTTTCAGTCTGCACCATTGTGAGATCGGTAACTTCGTGGTTGATGATCGGCACCTCACCGAAAAGCCTTACCAGATGGAAGTAGTAGAAGGCCCGCAGGAAATAGGCTTCGCCGAGAATCCGTTTCTTCTCGCTTTCATTGCCGATATCGGTGTCAGTCAGACGGTCTATGATAACGCAGGCGCGTTGTATCCCGCGATACTGGACATACCATGTTCGGGAGATGTAGCGATGCGAAGGGGTGTAGGTGTAGTTGCAGAGTTCTGTCTCGTTTCCGTCGATGTTGGTCGGAATGATCATCTCATCGGTTCCGACGCGCCCAAGGATGAGGAAACCCTGAAAATAGGACCCGTATCGGTCGCCATTGGCCCATTCGGCCGAGAGCAGCATGTTATAAACGCCCGTGAGTCCCATGTCGAACTCTTCGGCAGTCTTGTAAAAGTTGGAGGTCGCCACGGTACTTTCGAGGGGGACATCGAGGAAGTCGCTGCACGCCGAGAAGATACAGCCTGCAACCGCGATAACGACAAAGCGGCCGAGTCGCGAGTATGCGGAGGTGATGAACTTTTTCATGATGGAGATCGTTTTACTGGAACAGAATGTTAATACCTGCGGTGAAGGTGCGCGGGCGGGGGAAGCAGCCGTAGTCGAAGCCCGACGTGAGGATATTGCTCATGCTGCTGGAACCTTGGTTGGAGTACACCTCGGGGTCGTAGCCCGAGTATCGAGTGAGGACGAAGAGGTTTTCTCCGGCGATATAGAACTTGATCGAGCCGATGTGGCTGTTAGGGCCGAACCATTTGCGCGGACAGGTGTAGCTGATCCGTGCAGAGCGGAGCCGCAGAAACGAGGCATCTTCGACGAATGCCGAGCAGACCGCTCCGTTCGTCATCGTGGAGTATTGCGTGCTTGCAAGGTTCCGGGGCGACCAACGCTCCTCGAAGAATGCCATTTGGTTGTTCGTGGTTCCGGTGAACGCTGCGAGCTGATTGTAGTTTGCGTTGTAGACGTTGCCTCCGTATGAATATTGGAACGAGAGGTTGAGGTCGAGGTTCTTCCAGGTGAAGTTCGTGCCGAAGGCTCCGAAGAAATCGGGTGTCGAGTTTCCGATTACGGTCCGGTCGTCGGATGTAATCTTTTCGTCCTTGTACAGGTCGGCGAAGCGCATGGCCCCGGGTTTTTCGGCTCCGGTTTCGACGGCGACATCAGGCTTCGGCGTTATTCCGTCGATTTCGAAATCATTTAGTCCATAGACACCTTTGGTGACGTATCCGTATATGTCTCCGATCTCTCCGCCCTCTTGCAGGATGACGGCATTCTGACCGCTCAGACAAGTGACACCCAGCAGGATCGGGGCTCCGCCCTGGCCGAGTTCAAGAATTTTGGTCTTGTTGCGGGCGAAGTTGGCGAAGAAATTCCATTTGAAATTCTTGTGGTTGATCAACTGGGCGTTCAGGCTCAACTCGATACCGCGGTTGCGCATTTTGCCGATATTCTGCCATGCCTTGTCGAATCCGACGATGTTAACAACGGGAGCCTCAAGCAACAGGTCCCGGGTAACCTTGTCATAGAAGTCTGCCGTGAATTTCAGCCGGTCGTTCCATAACCCGACCTCCAATCCTGCGTTCACTTCGCGAGTGGTCTCCCAGGAGAGGTTTTCATTAGCAATAGACAAAGAAGACTGCCCGATGGTCTCAATGGTTCCGAAGGAGTAGTTCGTTCCGTAGAGCTGCGAGTAGGAGCCCGAGGTGGGGACATTTGAGTTGCCAACCTCGCCCAGACTCAGACGCAGTTTGAGGGCGCTGACGGTATTTTGATTCTGCATGAATCTTTCGCTGTCGATGTTCCAGGCTAATGCACCGGAGAGAAACGTACCCCACTTGTCGTTGATGAAGCGCGAGGTAGCATCGCGGCGGAGGGTGAAAGTGGCAATGTAACGGTTGTCGTATGAGTAGTTAATTCGACCGATGAGCGAGACATACCGGACCTGCTCCTTGCTGGAGTAGACGTTGAAAACTTTAGCCATCTGGGCATTATTCGATCCGAGATCCTCGTATTCGTATTGAGTGGTTTCGCTGCGATCGTAGAAGTTCGTGTATCCTTGTTCAGTCATGCCGACGAGGACATTGAGACGGTGTTTCCCGAATACGGGCTTCCAGGTGAGCGTGTTTTCGTTGATCCAACTTCCGGATTCAGAACTGCCGATGATACCCTGCCCCTTGTAAAAGTAGCCGCGGGGCGTCGAGGTGGGATAGAACTGGCGGTCTTTGAGCGAATAACTGTCATATCCTGCCGTGATGCGCAAGGTCAGATTCTTAAGGATGTCGGCCTCGACATAGGCATTGAGCATCATTCGGTTGATGCGTTTGGTGAGTTCGGTCTCATTGGCGATGTTGACCGGATTCCCGTGATAGTTGTCGATATAAGAGTCGAGCGAGGACTGCGAGACGCCTGCACGGCGGAAATAGGCCTGAGTCGTTTCGTCGAATTCGAAAGGAAGAGCCGTCAGGGCCGAAGTGATGACGCCTGCAACCTGGGACGTGCCTTCGCCGCCGGTCGGCACTCCGTCGTCGACGATTCGGTTATAGCCGATATCGACACCCGTGCGTATAAAATCCGTGAATCGGTGGTCGATCGTAGCTTTAGCCGTGAGTTTCTGCCAATTCGTGGCGATGAGGACCGATTTGTTCTGCATGTAGGAACCGGAGACGAACATACTCGTTTTTTCAGTAGAGTGTGAAATAGATAGCGAATGGTTTTGAATAAATCCGGTACGAAAGATTTCATCCTGCCAGTCCCGCGACTGTACGTCTCCGATTGTGCGGGGTTGCATGGTGATAGGGTCCGTGAACAGGTGGTTGTTCGAGGAGTTTCGATCAACCTGATAGGCGGCGTACTGGCGAAAATCCATCATGTCATACCGCTTATTCATCTGTTGAAATCCGAAGTAGGTGTTGTATTGGATCTTTCCGCTGTCGCCCCGGCCTCGTTTGGTGGTAATGAGAATGACTCCGTTGGCTCCGCGGTTACCATATATTGCCGTTGCCGAGGCGTCTTTTAGCACTTCGATCGAAGCGATATCGTCGGGGTTTATCATCGAGAGCGAGGACATGCCGGTGTCATATCCGTCTATGCCACCCCCGGTGGAGGTGCTGACATCGAAGAGCGGGAATCCGTCAAGGACAATCAGCGGGGCAGTGGAGCCGGTCAGGGAGTTTGCACCGCGGATAAGCATGCTCGACTCCGAGCCGGGTTTTCCGGATGAGGAGTTGACCATCAGACCGGCCACTCCGCCGGCTAAAGCGTCGTCAACGGAGAAAAGTACCCGGTTTTCGAAGGCATCGGCCTTGATCGAGGCAACAGCTCCGGTCATGTCCTTTTTCCGTAGGGCACCGTAACCGACTACAACGACGTCGTCTATCTGAAGGTCGGAGGGTGAGAGTACGACATCGATCAGGGATCGCTGCCCGACGGATTCGCGAACCTCCCGGTACCCGAGGAAGTTGAAGACGAGAATATCTTTGGATGAACGGACTTTGATCCGATAGAAACCCTTGGCATCGGACGTGGCACCGACGGTGCTGCCTTCGATGATTATCGACGCGCCGGCGACAGGCTTTCCGTCCGGGGAGGTAATCGTACCGCTGACGGAGGTCTGGGCCCGGAGACTCGAAGCAATGAGCAGCAAGCCGGCCAGTAAGAAAACGAATCGTTTCATAGCGAATAGTTTATTCGGGTTATTCTTCGATAAGATTGATTTGTATGTCGTCCAAATACCAGTTTACATCAGCGGAGCCGGCTGACAGAAGAGCGAATTGGGGATAGGTGTTCAGCAACGATTCGTATTTGGCGCTTGTGGCCGTGAATTCGAACCGGACCTGTTTCCACTCTGCGGAAGGCATCAGCTCCGGAGATGCCGGGAGTGTGATCGTTTCGGTAAGCGGATATTCGATATTACTCCAAATTCCGAACATCTCTTCCACCTGTTCCTCGAAAGGAATATCGGGGAAGTAGATGCTCCAGTGGTCACTCGCAAGTACCTGGAGGTATTCATTCCAAGACCAGGAGGGCAGATTGTTATAGATGCCCGTCAAGACGATAAGCGAACCCTCCGCGGCATCCGTTTTCTGCCAGAAGGAGACTTCATATTTTTGTCCGGCAACGAGTTGGGCGTTGCAAACCCAGTTGTCTCGCGTGAACAACTGATAGATGACTCCCGGTTTGAGCGTTACCTTGAGGGCCTGCTTCGAGCCATCGGCCCCGCCGCTGACGATGGAGGTGTTAGTCGTCAGATCATCCGCGGAAGTGGTCGTGTTCCAGAGCGTCCATTTTCCAATGGACGAAAGTTCGAACCGCCAGGGATCATAATCCTTCTCGGGAATGGGGTGCAGCATTGGATAGTTTCCGACAATAAAAGTCTGTTCGACGGTAGTTGTCATTCCGTCGTCGGCCCGAGTGAGTCTGCAGGAGATTCGGGCTCCGTTTTTGTTGGCCGAAGTCCAGGTGACCACTGGGGCGGGATCAGTCGACGAGGAAGGCGTACCGCCTTCGAATGTCCATTGGTAGGATGTCGGATTACCCTCGACTTCGGTAAGGCCGAACGAGACGGGGGTATCGAGCCGAATACAGCCTTTCGGTGTAAGTTCCAAGGCTTTGATCCGAGCCGAAAGCGGGTAAAATACCTCAATGTCGAACGATTCGGACTGCACCTGACCGTTGAGAAAATGGATTGTAAGGGTTACCGTCTTTATGCCTTTCGAATTGAATACGACGCTCGGTTCGGGATCCGTGGAGGTCGCAGGTGTTGCGTCTTCGAAACTCCACTCGCGGGTTTCGACCCCGAGCGAAAGGTCCGTAAATGTAGCGGGTTTCCCGACGCTGAATTGTGATTCCGCGCCGTAGCTCCAAGCGAATTCGTAAGGTTGTGTCCACTCGTCCGAATCGTTGTCACAAGCAGCCAGTACCAACCCAAAGGCAAGAACCGGCACGAGATGAAAGAATAGCTGTTTCATGGTTCGCAGTTTTTGGAATGTAGGTATTTTTTCGGTCAGGGAATCCGGAGTGCTTTCTTGCATGAAGAATTCCGGCGTCCCTGTCCGAATCATGGAATCATATTCTCAAGATATGTATTCCTCGGAATATTCGGATTCTGCCCGGTGAGACTTCCGGGCCCAAAGGAGGCGGATCGGATGATCCGACCCCGGCGGATAGAGCATGGAGAGAGAAAATGATTCATTTGCATTGATTTAGTTTAGGTTTTCAAATTGCCGCATTTGGTGCAGCTGATGCAAAGGAAACTATTAAAAAACCTAAAAATCAACGCAAATGTCTCAAAATACACGGATGACGGGAAAAGTATTTTTTAATTTATTTGAGAAAATCGTCCGGGGTCATTTCTGCGTCTCGGGCTCGTTTTTGGAGAAGATTTCCGACGCGGAGTCCACTTTTCCCGTTTTGCTCCGGTTCCGGAGGGCGAACTCCTTGGGGTAGAGTCCGAATTCCTCATGGAAGATTTTGGCGAAGTGGCTGAGATTGGTGTACCCTACGCGATACATTACCTCATTGACAGGAAGTGTTCCGTCTTGGGCAAGGAATGATGCAGCGTGCTTTAGCCGGATGCTGCGAATGAATTGTATGGGCGTCAACCCCGTGAGGGCAAGAATACGCCGGTAGAGCTGCGATCGTGACACGCCGATTTTGCGGCAAAGCTGTAGGACGTCAAATCGCGGATCGGCTATTTCGGTCTCGATGGTTTCGGTACATTTGACAAGGAAGAGATCTTCGGATTTCTCCACAGCGACTTCTGAAATGGGAATCTCCTTTATAGGTTGACTGTTTTTGTGGATTTTATTCTGTCGGGCAACAAGGTTGTCGATACGGGAGAAGAGCACTTCAAGGGAGAACGGTTTTGCTACATAAGCGTCGGCTCCGACACGGTATCCGGATACTTCGTAGTTCTGCAGATTGTGGGCCGTAAGTAGAATGACCCCGATTGCCGAAGTCCGGGAATTCTCCTTGATTTTGCGGCAAAGTTCGATTCCCGACATTCCCGGCATGACGATGTCTGTAAGCACCAGATCGGGCTGTTCATTGATTGCCTGACAATAAGCCTCCTCTCCATTTCGTGCCGTCGAGACGTTGTATCGGTTCTCCAGCGCGCTTCGAAGATAATCCCGCAAGGCGGTATTGTCCTCGGCCACGAGAATCGAAACTCTTTTTCCATCAGATGCAGCTGCTCCGTGGCGCGTATTTTCTTCCAGGAGCCCGCACTGCATTCCACGATCGTTCCCGATTGCGGTTTCCGCCGCCATCTCCGATTCGAATTGATCGTCACCGAAGTCCGACAGCGCGGAATCCATCCCTATCGGGAGATTCTGAAATGGCCGACCCGGGACCTTGTCGGAATCTTTGATCTGTTCGGGAGCGAGGTGCGCACATCCCTTCGGGATCCGGACCCGGAAGAGCGAACCAACGTTCAATTCGGATGCGACTTCAATTTCTCCATGATGCAGAGTAACGATATGCTTGACCAGGGAGAGTCCGATGCCGATGCTTTTTTGCGGCGAGTTGTTGTTTCGAGCCTGGTAAAAACGTTCGAAGATCCGGGACTGTTCATCCCGGGCTATTCCGATTCCATTATCTTCCACCGAAATGGTTACCGACAGCTGTTGCTCTTCACAGACGAGATTCACTTTCCCTGAACTTTTCCGACTGTATTTGAATGCGTTGTAGAGCAAATTAGCGATAACGATCTCCATTTTCCGACGATCGATCCAGAGTATGAGCGGATCGTTCGGAATCTCCTGCGAGAACTGTATCTGAAGTTGGTCGGCCAACGGCTTGAACAGTTCGGCTATACCGCGGAGGAATTCCGACGCATCGGTTTGCACAGCCGCGAGTTCCATTTTGTGGCTTTCGTATTTGCGCAAGTCGAGGATTTGTTCCAGCAGGGTCTTCAATGCCCCCGCATTGCGGTTGACGAGTTCCAGTCTGTTGCGCGTCGTTTTTCCGATATGCGGATTCAAGAGCAGCTCTTCGACTGGGGCTGTAATCAGCGAGAGCGGCGTCTTGAGCTCGTGGGCGATATCGGTATAGAACTGTAGCATGTTGGCGCTGCTCTTCTGCTCTTCATAGTATTTGTTGCGTTCGAGCTCTATCTGGTGGCGCTCCTGTAGTTTTCGCAGTGAACGGCGGTGCCATCTGTAGAGAAAAAGGATGGTTAGCGCAATGTAGCAAAGCCAGGCCAAGCGTGTGGCATAGACGGGCGGACGTATCGTGATTTCGAGCACCGCAGGGGCCTGAGACCAGTATCCGTCTTCGTTCGAGGCATATACGACCAGCCGGTAGCTGCCCGGGCGCAAGTTGGTATAGACGGCTTGAGGCGACAGTCCGCTGGTGTAGTTCCAGTCGGTGTCGAAATTCTCCATTCTATATTTATAGGTATTGTACTTGGGATCGACGTAGGCGAAGGCCGAAAATTCGAAGGTGAGGTTGTTGCAGTTGTAGGAGAGGTCGAGTTTGTTGAGCCGGTTGATGGCGCGCGGCAGGACGACGCGTCCGCAAACGGAATCTCCGGCCGAGACGGTCTGATTCCGAATCTTAAGCCGGGAGATGGCCGTGCGCGGGCGGATGTCGTTGTCGGTGATGCTGTCCGGATGGAAAATGTTGAACCCCTTTACGCCTCCGAAAACCATCTCGCCGTTGCGGAGTCTGTACGATGCCCAGATTTTGAAGGAGTTGCTCTGCAATTGGTCCTTTACCGTAAAATGCCGGATCGAGTGATCCCGGGGATCGAAGCGGGTGATTCCGTAGCCGCCGATCCAGAAGGCTCCGTGGTCGTCCTCCTGCAGGCTCTCCAGTTCGTTATTGAAGAACCGGGAGTTGGATGTGTCGAAACAGCTGAAACGGGGCGTTTTCCCGCCGCAACGACCTTCGGTCATAAGGAAGAGACCTTCGCCGATCGTTGCGATCCAAAGACCCCCCTCCTTCCGGTCACAGTGAATCGTCGAGATGAAGGCATCGGAACTACACACCTTCCGTTCACGGGCGTTCGTAGCGGCGAGTTCGATTCGCTGGCAGTTCGCCTTGCCGTCGGCATCGAATACGATTCGGTTCAGCCCCGAGCGGGTTCCGATCCAGATGGTCTTATTGTCGGTGACGGTATCGGGGTAGATGTCCGTCGTGAAATTGGAGCATAACGAATTGGGATCATCTCCGTTGTGGGTATAGTTGATCCACTGCCCGGTTTTGAAATCCCCGTGGGATGGAATGTATTCGAAACATCCCCGGTTCGAGCTGATCCACAGGTGTCTGTCGCGATCTTCAACGATTCGGAACACGGACAATTCCCCGTCGATGACCGGATGTTTGAGTTGTCGGGCCCGGACCTGACCGGTCTGTATCGCCCGGTCGATATCCCGGCTGTCGATGACCCACAATCCTTTGTCCCACGTTCCGAGCCAGATGTCGCCGTTTTCGGCCATAAAGAAGGCTGATACGGTTGCAAATTGGATGCTCGGCAATCCATTTATGCGCAGCTCCCGGAAAGTTGCGGAACTTCGATTAAACAGATTGATGCCGCCATGTGTGCTGACCCAAAGTATTCCGTCGCGGGCTTCGAGGAACGTGATGATCCGATTTTCACACAAGCCCTGCGCTTCGGTATAGCATTCGATATGTTTTTCGACGACATTGAGCCTACTCAAGCCGCCGCCGATCGTTCCGATCCAAAGCACCCCGGAACGATCCTCGAACAGTGCGCTGATCTCAAAGGAGTTGACGGCATGAGGAATGGGGAGTTTGGGGTGGTAGTGAACAATCTTAATACCATTCCGGTCGTATTTGTACAGTCCCCGGTTGAAACTTCCGACCCAGATGTTTCCGTGATTGTCCTGCGTCGTGACCCGGGATGAGAAGTCACAGATTCTCTGTAGGTCGTCGGTTTTCGGATCATAGATCCGAACGCCCCATCCTCCGGAAAGCGCGATTTTGCCGTCTGCGAAAGACTGCATCGAGAAACAGCGGGTTTTGATTTCATCCCGGAGGATATTTTGTATCTCCTCGGTTTCGGGGTTATAGATGACGGGGCCGGCATCGGTCGACAGTAGCAGTCTGCAAGAATCCAAGGCGGTTCCGCACTGTATGTAGAATCCTCTCCATCGGTTCTTGACATGCAGATAAGTGGTTGCTCCTCGGAGTGTGAGGTACCCCAATCCGTCGTTTCGACAGACCCATACGGTACCTTTTCGATCTTCGAAAATGTTGTTGATCACCTGGTCTGCAGAGGTTGTCGGCTCTTCGGCGACCGGAAATATCGTTTCGGACACCGGATCGTAACGGTTCAGCCCTCCGGATTCGGTTCCGATATAAAGGGACGAATCCCGGGCGACGAATAGGCAGAGTATCCGGTCGCTGGTGAGGTCGGAATTGTCGGTCCGAAAGGTTTGGAGTCTGTATCCGTCGTATTTACTCAGCCCGCTGAATGTCGCGAACCAAAGATAGCCGTCACGATCTTGCGTAATCGCATTTACGTCGCTGTGCGGGAGTCCTTCGTCCATCGAGAGGGTCTGGATTCGGTCATAGGAGGCGGCAGCGGCGGGGAGCGGCGGAGATAAGAATCCGACGAAGTACAACATGACATTGAACGGAAACGACCGGAGGATGGAGGGAATAAATCGCACGTCGCATGAAATTTTTTCGAAAGTTAAGATAAATCTTCAATTCTTCAAAATTCGTATTTTCCAAGTGGAAGCAGGCAAAGCCAACGAATATTTATGAGGAAATGTATTAAAAAGCAAATAATTAAGTAAAAAGATAAAAAAAGAACCGAAGATTATTTTTTAGCCGGGACAAATCCATCGATATATTGAGTTGATTGTAGTAATGGTAAGAACAGGCCTGACGAGTTTGTTAGTCACAGCAATCAGAGCTACTTTGAATGGTTTTTCATTTGCCTTTAATCGGATATAACACTCCCGACTATTGTAACGCAAGGCAGTCCAAAAGGCAATATAGAGTAAAGATCGCAGACGTTCATCGTCATTCCGGTTGATATGTTCTCTGATATTTACGGATGTTCTTGATTGTTGATAGGTTGGACATATTCCGATGAAGCGGGATAGTTGCTTTGCATTGTCAAAGTAGGTAAACCCTTCGGTGGTAAGGATCCGTATTGTAGCCTGCGAGGGCATTTTGTAGATGGGAGGATTCATCTTCTCCCCGTACATGGCGATCATGTAGGCGTCTTTTTCGTCGGTTTTGGTAACGGGCATCATCATTCGGGAAAAATGCTTGATCTGCTTTTTTTTTGGGGGGGGGGGCAAAACTGACGGCAATACCGTTCTGATGTAGCAGGTACAGCAGCAGCCGTAATTGCTGGTAGCTTCCATAACGCAATGATGCTCAGCGACAGCAAGCGTACCGATGAGCTCACGCATTCCCGCGGTTGTGTTAGGGAAAGTCTTAGTAGGGTTGCCGTTCGTTGATGGATAAGCCGCTACGAAACTGCTCTTGCTGATATCGATACCTCTGTAAACCATAATAAAAAACTTTAAGTGAAAATTACATCTTGTAAAACCATCGTCGCGGACATGGACTCTACTCGACTTCACGAACAGTTCAGCTTTAAGATGCAATGCATGGGGACGGAACGTCATAAACGGTTTCTAAAACCAATAAAAGCTCTGTCTTACTTCATGCTTGATACTCCAAAATCAATTCAATTGTTTAACAATGTATGACCAAAGATTGAAGAACTCAAAACAGGGAAATTGAATAATTTGAACTATATCTTCGGTCGCGTTTGATAACGACGAACTCCTCGTTGAAGATTCTTTTGACGATAAATTGGCTCCGATTATGCTCCAGTCCAGCCTTACAAAGCATCTGCTTAAAGCGGATATTCTCTTCCGTCGTGAGTTTGAAATTATACCTGTGGACTCTGGGATCTGTCGTTGTCGGGCGTCCGATCCTCTTTTTCGTGGTTGTCATCAATCTGGTAGTTTAAGTGGCGTGACTCGGGAACGCCACCCAACCTCGCAGAGCGAGCACCTTTTGTATGCCGAAAAGTTTTTCGGCATACAAAGGTACAGCTCGCTCCCATCTGGCGATGGGAAAAATCCGCGGCGGAGAATCTCTGACCGAAGTTCCGAAAATCCTCCATTACGGCTTCCGGGACTGGGGCTGTTCCCGGTGCAATATTACAACCGTCCGGGCTGTCCCGTCCTGAAAAAGGTTTACAGTGATTGATAATTAAAGATAAACA